>NZ_DJSX01000017.1:0-3581 GCF_002439135.1 Pseudomonas sp. UBA6323
AGCCCCGCACTTGGCGGGGCTTTCTCGTAGCGGACAGCGATCAGAAACGCTCGACGTCTGCCTTGGCTTCCAGCTGCTTGCGCAGCGCGGCGAAGTCCTGCTGACCGGCACGCGACGCCAGGAAGTTGCGGTACATGGCGAGCTGCTCGTCAGCCAGCGCTTCTTCCGGCACGTTCACGCCATCGAGACGCAGCACGACGTAGTCGCCATTATTCAGCGTCACCCCGGCAAAGGTCGGCTCACCCGCCGTGGCAGGCTTGGGCATGCGGAACAGCGCCTGCAGCACCTTCGGCTCGATGCCGTCCTGGCTGCGCGTCGCCGCTTCCTGCACCTGCCACTCGGCACCAGCAGCCTCGCCCGCCTCGGCAGCAGCCAATTGCTTCTCGCCTTCGGCCTTGGCAGCAGCGGCAGCGCGCTCCTGCAGCAGGTGACCGCGAATGCTCTCGGCAACCTGCTCCATTGGCAACTGCTCGGGCTTGTTGTGCTGTTTCACGCGCACGACAACTACGGTACTCGGGTCCAGCTCGATGGTCGAACTGTTGGCACCGTCTTCCAGAACGTCGGGGCTGAAGGCAGCCTGCAGTACCTGACGATTGGCGGTGATGCCGGTAGCGCCTCCTTCACGACCGAAGGCTTCGCTGGTCTTGACCTCGAGCCCCAGCTCCTGAGCTGGCTGAGCCAGATCCGATGCCTGGAACGCGGCATCTTCCAGTTGCTTGGTCGCCTCGACGAAATGCTGCTCGACCTGCTGCGCCTTGAAGTCACGCGCCAGTTTGTCCTTGAGGCTGTCGAAGCTCGGCACTTCAGGTGCCTGAACACCCAGCAACTTGATCAGGTGCCAGCCGAACTCGCTCTTCACCGGCTCGGAAACCTGGTCCTGCTGCAGCGCATACAGCGCCTCTTCGAAGGCCGGGTCGTACACGCCAGGACCGGCGTAACCCAGGTCACCGCCATCGACGGCCGAGCCCGGATCCTGCGAGAACTCCTTGGCCAGGGCAGCAAAATCTTCGCCGGCATCGACACGCTTCTTGATCTCTTCGATCTTGTTGCGCGCAGCTTCGTCGTCGCCTTCGATGAGAATGTGCGCCGCCTGACGTTGCTCGGCCAGATTGGCGATTTCGCTCTCGTACAACGGCTTCAGGTCTTCATCGCTGACTTCGACCTGGTCGAAGAAGCTGTCCTTCTGCAGTTCGACGTATTCCAGCACGACCTGCTCAGCGCTCATGAACTCGCCGGCGTGCTCGTCGTAATAGGTTTTGACGTCACTGTCGCTCAGCTCCACCGCAGCGGGATCGGCCTTGATGGTCAGGCTGGCGAAATCGCGGGTCTGACGCTCGAGGTTGGCGAACGCACGCGCCTCCTGCTCGGTGACGAAGCTGCTGGCGCCAAGGCCGGCACGCAACTGGCCGATCAGCATTTCCTCTTCCAGCATCTGACGGAACTGCAGGCGGGTGTAGCCCATCTGGCGAATGACCTGATCGAAGCGCGCGGCATCGAAGCGGCCATCCACCTGGAATTCGGGAGTCTGCAGAATCACCTGGTCCAGCGAGCCTTGCGAGAAGGCGAAGTGAGCATCGTCGGCTGCCTGCAGCAGCAACTTGCGCTCGATCAGCCCTTTGAGCGAAGCCTCACGCAGCAGTTTTTCATCAAGCAGCGAGGCGTCGAAATCACGACCCAGTTGCTGCAGGAGCTGACGGCGCTGCATTTCAACGGCCTGATTGAGCTCGTTGAGGGTAATGGTGTCACCGTTCACGTCAGCCGCGTTGTTGCGGTTGCTGGTCCCCGTGACGATGGCTTCGAAACCGGTAAAGGCCATCAGCATGACGATGAGGCCGATGATGATTTTGGCAATCCAACCGCGTGAATTGTCCCTGATGTTTTGCAGCATGCTTCCCCCAGAACGACTGTACAGAGTCACCAGCCGCGCAGTGTGGGTAATGTCCAGATAGAAGAAAGGCGCATCCGTGGATGCGCCTTCTCGTAACGCGTTAAGCGGTCAGTGCAGAAAAGTCTCCGACTCCCTGCCCTGCCTCCTAACAACCGCCAGACAGAGCCTGACGGCGAGGCAAACCCGGAAGACGCTTAGTTGACGGCGTCTTTCAGAGCCTTGCCAGCTTTGAAGCCCGGGATCTTGGCAGCAGCGATGCTGATCGGCTTGCCGGTCTGCGGGTTGCGGCCAGTGCGAGCAGCGCGCTCTTTGACAGCGAAGGTGCCGAAGCCAACCAGTACGACGGAATCACCAGCCTTCAGGGCGCCAGTGACGGATTCAATCACTGCATCCAGCGCGCGGCCAGCAACAGCTTTCGGGATATCAGCAGATGCAGCGATAGCATCGATCAGTTCCGACTTGTTCACTCTAAGTCCCCTTATTTCTGTTGAGTTGTTTCTTGATTTTTAGTGTAAGCAAAGCGGGTGCTGGATGGCCTGCCGACACAATAAGAGCCGCTTTATAACAAGGGCTCAAAAATTGTGTCAAGGAAGCCCCCCGGCTAATGCGTGCTGATTCGCTCCTTGGAATCAGTCTCGCGCTTGTCATCCGTTGCAACCATCTCGGGAGCCGCATCGGGCAAGGGCTCCGGGGCGTATTGCAGCGCAATTTGCAGGACCTCGTCAATCCATTTAACCGGTTTAATCTGCAGGTCTTGCTTAATATTTTCCGGAATTTCTTTCAGATCGCGCACATTTTCTTCGGGAATGATCACGGTCTTGATTCCACCCCGATGAGCAGCCAGAAGTTTTTCCTTCAAACCGCCGATGGCCAGCACCTGACCGCGCAGAGTGATTTCACCGGTCATGGCCACGTCGGCGCGCACTGGAATCTGCGTCAGCGCCGAGACCAGCGCCGTGCACAGACCGATACCCGCACTCGGCCCATCCTTTGGCGTCGCACCTTCGGGCATATGGATGTGAACGTCGCGCTTCTCGTTGAAATCAGCGGGAATCCCCAGACTTTTTGCGCGACTGCGCACTACGGTCATGGCGGCCGTCATGGACTCTGCCATCACGTCGCCCAGCGAACCGGTCTTGATCAGCACGCCCTTGCCGGGCACCACCGCCGTCTCGATGGTAAGCAGCTCGCCACCCACCTGAGTCCAGGCCAGACCGGTCACCTGACCGATCTGGTCCTGCTGCTCGGCAAGGCCGTAGCGATGTTTGCGCACGCCCAAAAAGTGCTCCAGCGACTCTGCGGTGACGCGAACCTGGAAACGCTTCTCGCGCACGTGCTCCTTCACCGCCTTGCGGCATACCTTGGCGATCTGCCGCTCCAGGCTGCGCACCCCCGCCTCGCGCGTGTAGTAACGAATGATGTCGCGGATGGCCGCCTCATCGAACTCCAGCTCGCCCTTCTTCAGGCCGTTGGCCTGCGTCTGCTTCGGTGCCAGGTACTTGATGGCGATGTTGACTTTCTCGTCCTCGGTATAGCCCGGCAGGCGGATGACTTCCATACGATCCAGCAACGGGCCGGGGATGTTCATCGAGTTGGCGGTGCAGAGGAACATCACATCCGACAGGTCGTAATCGACCTCCAGATAGTGATCGTTGAAGTTGTGATTCTGCTCCGGATCGAGCACTTCCAGCAG
>NZ_DJSX01000101.1:0-43500 GCF_002439135.1 Pseudomonas sp. UBA6323
GAGGATCATGATCTTGTCGCGACCACTCGGGTTGGCCTCGCACTCTTCCTCGTAGGTCGAGTACATGTAGGCGGTGTCGGTGGCGAATTCGGCGGCGCAGGTGTCCACGCGCTTGTACACCGGCAGCACTTTCAGCTTGTGACGGTGGGCACGCAGGCTCTTTTCGGAAACGCCCAACAGCTTGGCCAGACGCGCATCGGAGAAGCCCTTGCGCTTGAGCTTGAACATCAGGTCGTAATCGATGGCGGACAGCCCCAGGGTCTGCACGGTGGCTTCGTCCTTGATCAGATCTTCGATCTGCACCAGGAACCACTCGTCGATACGGGTCAGTTCGAACACTTCGGCGACGGTCTTGCCGGCACGGAAGGCATCGGCCACATACCAGATGCGGTCGGCGCTGGGCACGGTCAGCTCGCGACGCAGAGTGCTTTCGGCTTCCGGGTCGTTGAGGTCGAGCTTCGGATCGAAGCCGGCAACGCCGACTTCCAGGCCGCGCAGGGCTTTCTGCACCGACTCCTGGAAGGTACGGCCGATGGCCATGACTTCACCCACGGACTTCATCTGGGTGGTCAGGCGGGCGTCGGCCTTGGGGAATTTCTCGAAGGCGAAGCGCGGAACCTTGGTCACCACGTAGTCGATGGCCGGCTCGAACGACGCCGGGGTGCGACCACCGGTGATGTCGTTCTGCAGTTCATCGAGGGTGTAACCCACGGCCAGCTTGGCGGCGATCTTGGCGATGGGGAAGCCGGTGGCCTTGGAGGCCAGCGCCGAGGAACGCGACACACGCGGGTTCATCTCGATCACCACCATGCGCCCGGTGTTCGGGCAGATACCGAACTGCACGTTGGAGCCACCGGTTTCCACACCGATCTCACGCAGCACCGCCAGGGAGGCGTTGCGCATGATCTGGTATTCCTTGTCGGTCAGGGTCTGCGCCGGGGCGACGGTGATCGAGTCGCCGGTGTGCACGCCCATCGGGTCGAAGTTCTCGATGGAGCAGACGATGATGCAGTTGTCCTTCTTGTCGCGGACCACCTCCATCTCGTATTCCTTCCAGCCGATCAGCGACTCGTCGATCAGCAGCTCGTTGGTCGGCGACAGGTCCAGACCGCGGGCGCAGATTTCCTCGAACTCTTCACGGTTGTAGGCGATGCCGCCGCCGGTGCCACCCATGGTGAAGCTCGGGCGGATGATGCAGGGGAAACCCACCATCTCCAGCACGCCGTAGGCTTCTTCCATGCTGTGGGCGATACCCGAGCGCGGGCAGGCCAGGCCGATATCCTTCATGGCTTTGTCAAAGCGCGAGCGATCCTCGGCCTTGTCGATGGTGTCGGCGTTGGCACCGATCATCTCAACGCCGAATTTCTCCAGCACGCCGTGGCGCTCCAGGTCCAGCGCGCAGTTGAGTGCGGTCTGGCCGCCCATGGTCGGCAGCAGCGCGTCCGGGCGCTCCTTCTCGATGATCTTGGCCACGGTGGCCCACTTGATCGGCTCGATGTAGGTGGCGTCGGCCATGGCCGGGTCGGTCATGATGGTGGCCGGGTTGGAGTTCACCAGGATGACACGGAAACCTTCTTCCTTCAGCGCCTTGCACGCCTGCGCGCCGGAGTAGTCGAACTCACAGGCCTGGCCGATGACGATGGGGCCGGCGCCGAGGATCAGGATGCTTTTGATGTCTGTACGTTTTGGCATGGTCTTCTCGAATTCTCTGCTCGGCGGGGCTTAGCGGCGTTTGGCCATCTCATTGATGAAACGGTCGAACAACGGCGCAACGTCGTGCGGGCCTGGGCTGGCCTCGGGGTGACCCTGGAAGCTGAAGGCGGCCTTGTCGGTACGCTCGATGCCCTGCAGGGTGCCATCGAACAACGACTTGTGGATCGGGCGCAGATTGCTCGGCAGGCTGCTCTCGTCCACGGCGAAACCGTGGTTCTGGCTGGTGATCATCACCACGCCGCTGTCGAGGTCCTGCACCGGGTGGTTGGCGCCGTGGTGGCCATGGCCCATTTTCAGGGTCTTGGCGCCGGAGGCCAGGGCCAGTAGCTGGTGGCCGAGGCAGATGCCGAACACCGGAATTTCGGTTTCCAGGATTTCCTGGATCGCCTTGATCGCGTAGTCGCACGGCTCGGGATCGCCAGGACCATTGGAGAGGAACACGCCATCGGGGTTCAGCGCCAGCACTTCGCTGGCAGTAGTCTGCGCAGGCACTACGGTCAGGCTGCAGCCGCGAGCGACCAGCATGCGCAGGATGTTCAGCTTCACACCGTAGTCGTAGGCAACGACGTGGTACGGCAGATCGGCAGCGGCGATTTCCGGATGGCTGTCGTCCTCCAGATTCCACACGCTGGAACGCCATTCGTAGCGCTCGGTGCAGCTGACTTCCTTGGCCAGGTCCATGCCCTTGAGACCCGGGAAGCTGCGCGCCAGCTCCAGCGCTTTCTCTTCAGTGGCGTCGTCACCGACCAGGATGCAGCCGTTCTGCGAGCCCTTCTCACGCAGGATGCGGGTCAGGCGACGGGTATCGATGCCGGCGATGGCGACGGTACCGTTCTCTTTCAGGTACTCGTCCAGCGGCTGCTTGTCGCGCCAGTTGCTGGAAATCAGCGGCAGGTCGCGAATGATCAGGCCGGCGGCCCAGACGCGATTGGACTCGGCATCTTCCGGCGTGGTGCCGGTGTTGCCGATGTGCGGATAAGTCAGGGTAACGATCTGCTGGGCATAGGATGGATCGGTAAGGATTTCCTGATAGCCGGTCATGGCGGTGTTGAACACCACCTCTCCGATGGTCTGGCCATCGGCCCCGATGGAATCGCCGCGAAAAATGCTGCCGTCAGCAAGGGCTAAAATGGCAGGTTTGGGGGCTGGCTTAGTCAAGAAGACCTCCGTCACGATCAAGGCTTGAAGCAAACGCAGGTTGTAAAAAAGCGGGATGACGTGTGAAGGTCATCCCGCTTTTTTATTTGAGCCATTCTGCGTAACTTTTAGTGGACACACTAAAACAGGAAGCTTACAGGAAAACCCTTTTTCGGTCCACCCGATAAGACGCCTCAGTCACACATTCGCGTCAACGCAGGCTCAACACGTCCTGCATGTCGTACAGGGCAGGCGAACGCTGCTGCAGCCACAACGCGGAACGCACCGCTCCCTTGGCGAAGGTCATGCGACTGGAGGCCTTGTGAGTGATCTCCACGCGCTCGCCATCGGCGGCGAACAGCACGGTGTGATCCCCTACTACATCACCGGCACGCACGGTGGCGAAACCGATGGTCTCGCGCTCGCGCGCCCCGGTCTGACCTTCACGGCCATACACGGCCACCTTCTGCAGATCACGCCCCAGCGCATCGGCGACCACTTCGCCCATGCGCAGCGCGGTACCGGACGGTGCGTCTACCTTGTGCCGGTGATGCGCCTCGATGATCTCGATATCCACATCATCGCCCAGCACGCGGGCGGCGGTATCCAGCAATTTCAGGCACAGGTTGACACCGACGCTGAAGTTGGCGGCAAAGACGATGGGAATCTGCTTGGCCGCTTCGCTCAACTGCTGTTTCTCTTCCACGCTAAAACCGGTGGTGCCGATCACCATGGCCTTGCCCGCCTGACGGCAGACTTCCAGGTTCTTCAGCGTCACCGACGGATGGGTAAAATCGATCAGCACGTCAAAATCATCGAGCACCGCCGCCAGGTCACCTGCCAGGGTCACGCCGATCTTGCCCAAACCGACCAGTTCACCAGCATCGGCGCCGATCAGGCTGCTATCGGCACGGTCAACAGCGGCGCTGAGCTTGGCACCCTCGGCCTGGCTCACCGCCTCGATCAGGGTCTTGCCCATACGCCCGGCGGCGCCCATCACTGCAATACGTTGCATAACATCAGCTCCAAGCTGCAGGCCTCAAGCTGCAAGCCAAGCGCAATAACCTCTTGCCGCTTGTGGCTTGCCGCTTGACGCTCAATTAAACGTCACCGAAGAAGCGCTTGACGCCTTCGAACCAGCCACTGGCCTTGGGCGAGTGGGAGTCGTCGCCCTGCAGCGACTTGCGGAACTCCTCGAGCAGCTCGCGCTGACGCTTGTTCAGGTTGACCGGCGTCTCCACCGCCACCCGGCACATCAGATCGCCCGCACCACCGCCACGTACCGGGGCCACGCCCTTGCCGCGCAGGCGGAACAGCTTGCCGGTCTGGGTGCCTTCCGGAATCTTCAGCTTGACCCGACCATCCAGGGTCGGCACTTCCAGTTCGCCACCCAGCGCCGCATCGGCGAAGCTGATCGGCACTTCACAGTACAGATGCTTGCCGTCGCGCTGGAAGATCGCATGCTCACGGACGTTGACCACCACGTAGAGGTCACCAGCCGGGCCGCCATGCGCGCCGGCTTCACCTTCGCCGGACAGGCGAATGCGATCACCGGTATCGACACCTGGCGGCACCTTGACCGACAGCGTCTTGCTCTCTTCCACCCGACCCTGACCATGGCAGCTGCCACAGGGATCGGTGATCATCTTGCCGCTGCCATGGCAGCGCGGGCAGGTTTGCTGCACGGAGAAGAAGCCCTGCTGCATGCGCACCTGACCGATACCACCGCAGGTGGTACAGGTGACCGGGCTGGTGCCCTTCTTGGCGCCGCTGCCATCGCAGGTCTTGCAGCCGACCAGAGTCGGCACGCGAATGGTGACGGTAGTGCCACGCACCGCTTCTTCCAGGTCCAGCTCAAGGGTGTAACGCAGATCCGAGCCACGCTGGGCACCGCCGCGCGAACCGCCACGGCCGCCGCCGAAGAAGTCGCTGAACACGTCGCCGAAGATGTCAGAGAAGTTGGCGCCACCGAAACCGGCGCCACCGCCGCCACCCATCTGCGGGTCGACCCCGGCATGGCCGTACTGGTCGTAGGCTGAACGCTTGCTGGCGTCGGAGAGCACTTCGTAGGCCTCGTTGGCCTCCTTGAATTTCTCCTCGGCGTCTTTGTCGTCCGGGTTGCGATCCGGATGGTATTTCATCGCCAGGCGCCGATAGGCCTTCTTCAGGTCGGCCTCGCTGGCGCCGCGCTCGACCCCCAGGATCTCGTAATAATCACGTTTTGCCATAGTTGTGCTGCACTCTCAGATTCGTGAGCTCCAGATACGCCGACGCGGGAGAAGGCTCCCGCGCGGCGAATCCTGCCCGTCGCGAGCGACGGTGGAGCAAAAAGCAGAGGCGGCCCGCTGAGCAGGCCGCATCCCTTACTTGTTCTCCTTGACCTCTTCGAACTCAGCGTCGACCACGTCGTCACCTGCATCCTTGGCGTCGCCGGCATCAGCCTGCGCGGCACCACCTTGCGGCTGCTCGGCGTACATCTTCTGCGCCAGCGGCGTGGTGGCTTCGGACAGCGCATTCATCTTGGCTTCGATGGCCGACTTGTCATCGCCCTTCACGGCTACTTCCAGCTCGCCAATGGCCTTCTCGATGGTCGCTTTCTCGTCGTCGGTGGCCTTGTCGCCCGCTTCGGTGAGCATCTTGCGGGTGGCGTGCACCAGCTGATCGCCCTGGTTACGGGCAGTGGCCAGCTCTTCGAACTTGCGGTCTTCCTCGGCGTTGGCCTCGGCGTCACGCACCATCTGCTCGATCTCTTCCTCGGACAGACCGGAGTTGGCCTTGATCACGATGGACTGCTGCTTACCGGTGGCCTTGTCCTTGGCGGACACGTGCAGGATGCCGTTGGCATCGATATCGAAGGTCACTTCGATCTGCGGCACGCCACGCGGAGCCGGCGGAATCTCGGCCAGGTCGAACTTGCCCAGCGACTTGTTCTGCGCAGCCTGCTTACGCTCACCCTGCAGCACGTGAATGGTCACGGCGTTCTGGTTGTCGTCGGCGGTGGAGAACACCTGCGACTTCTTGGTCGGGATGGTGGTGTTCTTCTCGATCAGCGCAGTCATCACGCCGCCCATGGTTTCGATACCCAGGGTCAGCGGGGAGACGTCCAGCAGCAGAACGTCCTTGACGTCACCAGCCAGAACCGCGCCCTGAATGGCGGCGCCCATGGCCACGGCTTCGTCCGGGTTGACGTCCTTACGCGGCTCCTTGCCGAAGAACTCGGCAACGGTCTTCTGCACCAGCGGCATACGGGTCTGGCCGCCGACCAGGATCACGTCGTCGATCTTGCTGACGTCGATACCGGCGTCCTTCAGCGCAGTGCGGCACGGCTCGATGGTGCGCTGCACCAGATCTTCGACCAGCGATTCGAGCTTGGAACGGGAGATCTTCACGTTCAGGTGCTTGGGACCGGTGGCGTCTGCAGTGATGTACGGCAGGTTGACGTCGGTCTGCTGGCTCGAGGACAGCTCGATCTTGGCCTTCTCGGCAGCTTCCTTCAGGCGCTGCATGGCCAGCGGGTCGCCCTTGAGGTTCATGCCGGTTTCTTTCTTGAATTCGTCAACGAGGTAATCGATCAGGCGAATGTCGAAGTCCTCACCACCGAGGAAGGTGTCACCGTTGGTAGCCAGCACTTCGAACTGGTGCTCGCCGTCGACTTCGGCGATCTCGATCACCGACACGTCGAAGGTACCGCCACCCAGGTCGTAAACGATCACGGTGTGGTCGCCCTTGGCCTTGTCCATGCCATAGGCCAGCGCAGCCGCGGTCGGCTCGTTGATGATGCGTTTGACGTCCAGACCGGCGATGCGGCCGGCGTCCTTGGTGGCCTGACGCTGGCTGTCGTTGAAGTAGGCCGGAACGGTGATCACCGCTTCGGTGACTGGCTCGCCCAGGTAATCCTCGGCGGTCTTCTTCATCTTCTTCAGCACTTCGGCGCTGATCTGCGGCGGCGCCATCTTCTGGCCGTTCACTTCGACCCAGGCGTCGTTGTTGTCGGCCTTGACGATCTTGTACGGAACCATCTGGATGTCTTTCTGCACGACATCCTCGTCAAAACGACGACCGATCAGACGCTTCACCGCGTACAGGGTGTTGTGCGGGTTGGTCACCGCCTGACGCTTGGCCGACTGGCCAACCAGGATTTCGCCGTCGCCCGCGTAGGCGATGATGGACGGCGTGGTGCGAGCGCCTTCGGCGTTCTCCAGCACCTTGACGTTGCCGTTTTCCAGAATGGAGACGCAGGAGTTGGTGGTCCCCAAGTCGATACCGATGATTTTACCCATGAAAATTCTCCCGAAACTTTGATTTATCCGTCGCCTCGTTTCACAGGCGCCGGCAGCACTAAAACGCTTGACTCAAAAATGGGGTCGCCCCCGGAAATTTCAAGCCTGCTCGTCGATGGACGGCGGCGGCGTGGTAGGCGCCTTGCTGACCACGACCATGGCCGGGCGCAGCAGACGACCGTTGAGCAGATAACCCTTCTGGAACACCTTGAGCACCGAGTTCGGCTCGACGTTGGTGCTCTCTTCCATCGCCATGGCCTGGTGATGCTCGGGGTTGAACGGCTCACCATGCGGCTCGATCGCTTCCAGCTGATGACGCGCCAGGGTGTCGAGGAACAGCTTGAGGGTCAGTTGCATGCCCTCACGCACGCCCTTGATGGCTTCGTCGTCCGGGCTGGACAGCTCCAGGCCACGCTCCAGGCTGTCGACCACCGGCAGCAGGTCGTTGGCAAACTTCTCCAGGGCGAACTTGTGCGCCTTCTCTACGTCCTGCTCGGCACGACGGCGCACATTCTGCAGCTCGGCCGCTACGCGCAACGACTGATCCTGCGCCGCAGCCAGCTGCTCTTCCAGGGCCTGTACGCGAGCCGCCAGGTCGTCGCTCGACGCGGCGTTCTCGGCCGCCTGAGTCTCGGGGTTCTGCGTATCCAGGTTCTGTTCGTCAGCCATGCCTATCTCCTCTCGAATGAATCGGCGCGAGTCCGGCTCGCGCTCCTGCCGCCTATATGGAGCCAATTCCACAGCTTTCAAGGGGCGATAGACGAGGATTGCCAGGAAAAGAAAAAACACTGTATAAATAACCAGACATCAACTCGGGAGCGTTCGCCATGCTGGTGCACCTGTCCATTCACAACTACGCCATCGTCGACCACCTGGATCTCGAACTGGATGCCGGCATGAGCGCCATCAGCGGCGAGACCGGTGCCGGCAAGTCGATCATGCTCGACGCCCTCGGCCTGTGCCTGGGTGATCGCGCCGACAGCGGCGTGGTACGCCCAGGCGCGGACAAGGCGGACATTCTTGCCAGCTTCGATCTGGCGGACATTCCCGAAGCCCGCACCTGGCTCGCCGAACGCGATCTGGACAGCGATGGGCCGTGCATCCTGCGCCGGGTGATCACCGCCGAAGGCCGTTCACGCGGCTACATCAATGGCAGCCCCTGTCCGCAGGCCGACCTCAAGGCCATCGGCGAGCTGATCATCGATATTCACAGCCAGCACGAACATCAATCGCTGCTCAAGACCGACACCCATCGCCGCCTGCTCGACGAATACGCCGGCAGCCAGGAACTGGCGCGTCAGGTGCAACTCGCCGCGCAGCGCTGGAAGCAGACGCGCAACGAGCTGGAGCGCATCTCCAGCCAGGGTGACGAACAGCGCGCCCGCCACCAGCTGCTCAGCTATCAGCTCGAAGAGCTGGAGAATCTCGCCCTCGGCGACAACGAACTGGAACAACTGGAGCAGGAGCATAAGGCCCTGAGCAATGCCGACGCGCTGCTCGGCGCCTGCCGCCAGGTGCTCGACCTGTGCAGCGAGAGCGACGCCGGCAACGTGCTGGCGGCACTGACCGCCAGCCTCAACCGCCTGGGCGCGTTCGGCGGCCAGGGCGGCGCCCTCGGCGAAGCGAGCAACCTGTTGGCCAGCGCGCAAATTCAGGTCGAGGAAGCCGTCGGTGAGCTGAACCGCTTCGTCGATCACTTCGATGCCGACCCGCAGCGCCAGCAATTTCTCGAGGAGCGCCTGGACACCATCTATACCCTGGCGCGCAAGCACCGTATCCAGCCCACCGAGTTGGCTGCCCTGCAGCAGCAACTGTTCGAGGAACTCGAAGGCCTGAATGCTGACGACCAGGCTAGCGAGCGCCTGGCCGAGGAACTGGCCGCCTATGAGCGCCACTACCAGGAAAAGGCAGCCGAACTCAGTTCGCTGCGTGGCAACGCTGCCGAGCGCCTGTCCGCGGCAGTAGAACAGGAGATGCAGGCACTCGGCATGCCAGGCGGGCGTTTCAGCATCCAGCTGCAGTCCATGAGCTGCGAAGAGCCGCATGCCAATGGCCTGGAAGCCGTGGAGTTCCTGGTCAGCGCCAACCCCGGCCAGCCGTTGCGCGGCCTGGCCAAGGTGGCCTCCGGTGGCGAGCTGTCGCGTATCAGCCTGGCGATCCAGGTGATCACCGCGCAGACCTCGCGCGTACCCACCCTGGTGTTCGACGAAGTGGACGTCGGTATCGGCGGCCCGACGGCGGAAGTGGTCGGCCAGCTGCTGCGCCGCCTTGGCGAACGCGGCCAGGTGCTGTGCGTCACCCACCTGCCGCAAGTCGCCGCGCAAGGTCATCAGCACCTGTTCGTGCACAAGCGTCGCGGCGAGGACGCCACATCCACGGCGGTGAGCAAGTTGGACGAAAGCGGCCGCGTCGAGGAGATCGCGCGCATGCTCGGCGGCGTCGACCTGACCGAGGAATCCCTGGCCCATGCGCGCAAGATGGTGACCAGCGCACAGGCTGCGTGAAGCGTTGCAGCAGGATGCGATCGGCAAACGGCTATCCGGCTTGCATCGAAGCCATAAAACAGAAAGGCGACCCGAGGGTCGCCTTTCTCATTACCGCAGAAGCATCAGCTCTTCTTGCGTACGTACAGCACCAGATTGTGGTCGACCAGCTCGAAGCCGTGTTCCTTGACGATTTCCTTCTGGCGCTTCTCGATCTCGGAATCGAAGAACTCGATCACCTCACCGGAATCGACACAGACCATATGGTCGTGGTGGCCGCTGTCGGCCAGCTCGAATACGGCATGGCCGCCATCGAAGTTGTGGCGCACCACCAGGCCGGCGGCCTCGAACTGAGTCAGCACGCGGTACACGGTGGCTAGGCCAACGTCTTCACCTGCCTCCATCAGCGCCTTGTACACATCCTCCGCACTCATGTGGCGGTGCTCGGCGTTATCGAGCATCTGCAGGATTTTGACCCGTGGCAGAGTCACCTTCAGTCCAGCTTTGCGCAGTTCGTTATTTTCAACCATGGTCTGCTTTCTCATGGATGCTGCTTCGCAGCACCCTTCAATACGGGTATGATCCGGGGTTCAAGTTGCCCAAGATAGTGGAAGTCACCCTCCGATGCAAAAAACCAAGCTCTTGCTGACCAGCCTGTCGCTGACCGGGCTCTTCGCACTCGCCGGTTGTTCATTCCCCGGGGTTTACAAGATCGACATTCAACAGGGCAATGTCGTGACACAGGACATGATAGACCAGCTGCGCCCTGGAATGACCCGGCGCCAAGTGCGGTTTATCATGGGCAATCCGCTGATCACCGACACCTTCCATGCCGATCGCTGGGATTACCTGTACAGCATTCAGCCAGGCGGCGGTCAGCGCCTGCAGGAGCGCGTCAGCCTGGTGTTCGACGGCAGCGACCAACTGGTCGGCCTGGCCGGCGACTTCATGCCAGGCGTCAGCCGTGACCAGGCGATCATGGGCGAAGGCAGCGACACCGGCAGCGCACAGCCGCAAGCCGAACCGCAGGAAGATACCCCGCCGGCACCCGGCTCGCTGCTGGAACAGATCCAGCGCGAAGTAGATGATGTCGAGACCGTCCCGGTTCCGACCCCCGAGCCACTGGACACCGATCCGCAGTAACAAGCGGACACGAAAAAGCCCGGAGCGAATCCGGGCTTTTTCATATCTGCGTTCTGCTGAGCAGCCTTTTAGTAATCAGGCTGACTCTTCGCCCTCTTCCCGCGCCTTGGCTTTGGCCGCCCGCTGCTTGCGCACTTCTTTCGGATCGGCAATCAGCGGCCGATAGATCTCGACCCGCTCCCCCTCCTCCAGCACTCGCTCTTGCGGCTTGCTCACCGCCTTGCCGAAAATGCCCAGCGGCGCCTGGTTCAGATCCAGCTCCGGAAAGAACTGCTGCATGCCTGAGCGCAGTGCCGCTTCCCGCACCGTGGTGCCGACCGGCACCGACAGGCGCAGCAACTTCTGCCGCTCAGCCAGGGCATAGACCACCTCGATGGCGATACTGGGCTTATCCATACAACTGCTTGGCTCGCTGGCAGAAGGCGTCGACCATGGTGTTGGCCGCCTGGTTGAACAACGGGCCCAGCGTGGCGCGCACCAGCGGCCCGGCGTAGTCGAAGGTCAGGTCCAGGCTGATCTTGCAGGCCTTGTCGCCCAGCGCCTTAAACTCCCAGACACCATTGAGGCTAGTAAACGGTCCTTCCTGAAGATTCATCTCGATGCGCTGCCCCGGCAGCAGCACATTACGCGTGACGAAGCGCTGGCCGATCCCGCCCTTGGCCACTTCGAGGCTGGCCAGCATGTGCGTCTCGCTGACTTCCAATATTTCGCTGGAGCTACACCAGGGTAGGAACTGCGGGTAGCTGGCCACATCGTTAACGAGGTCATACAGCGCCTGCGCCGGGTAAGGCAGCAACGCCGAGCGCTGGATTCGAGTAGTCATTTACTTGCTCAGCTCCGCGATGAATACGATCAGCACGCCGATTGGCGCCACGACGCGAATCAGCCAGAGGGACAGATTGAACAGCAGCGGGCTTCTGATGGCCAACTCTTCGCGCACGACGTCGCGACTCAGCACCCAGCCGGCGAACAGGGCGAAGGACAGCCCGCCCAGCGGCAGCAGAATGCGACTGGTGAGGTAATCGATACTGTCGAAGAAGGTCTTGCCGCCCTCGGCGCCCCACTGCAACAGGTGGAAGCCGTCCTCGGCAAAGACGAAGAACTTGGCGTCGGCCCAGAGGTTGAACGAGAGCACCGTGCCCATGCCGAAAACCCAGCAGAACAGCGCCAGTACCGCGGTTACCTGGGTGCGGCTGCGCCCGGTTTTCTCGACGAAGTAGGCCACGGCCGGCTCCAGCATGGAGATCGATGAGCTCCAGGCAGCGACAGCCACCAGCACGAAGAAGATCAGCCCCATCACCTGGCCGAAGGCAATGTTGCCGAAAGCGATCGGCAAGGTGACGAACATCAGCCCCGGCCCGCCACCCGGCTCCAGGCCAGCGGCAAATACGATAGGGAACAGCGCCAAGCCGGCGGTCAGCGCCACCAGCGTGTCGAGCAGGCCAACGGTCAGTACCGTGGCGCCAATCGAAGCCTTCTTCGGCATATAGGCGCCGTAGACCATGATCGAGCCGACGCCAACGCTCAGGGTAAAGAACGCATGACCCATGGCGGCGAGAATGCCGTCCTGCACCTTGCTCGGATCGAAATGGAACAGGAAGTCGAAGCCTTCGCGGAAGTGCCCGGTGGTGAAGCTGTAGCCCAGCAGAACCAGTAGCAGCACGAACAGCAGCGGCATCATGATGCGCAGGCTGCGCTCCAGCCCGGCCACCACGCCTTTGGCGATGACGAATGCGGTCCCCAGCATGAACAGGCTGTGCCACAGGGTCAGCCGCCACGGGTCGGAGGTGAGGCCGCCGAACGCCGCACCGGCACCATCGGCGCTGATACCGGTAAAGTCGCCACGACCCATGCTGAGGATGTAATCCAGCGACCAGCCTGCCACCACGCTGTAGAAGGACAGGATCAACAGCGCGGCGACCATGCCCATCAATGCCGCCAGCGACCAGCGCTTCGACGCGCCGGCTTCGATCGCCAGGCTCTTCATCGCGTTGACCGGGCTTTGCCGGCCACGGCGACCGATCAGGGTTTCCGCCAGCATGATCGGCACGCCCACCAGGGCGATGCAGAACAGGTACATCACGACGAACGCGCCGCCGCCGTAGACGCCCGTCATGTAAGGAAACTTCCAGATATTGCCGAGGCCCACGGCCGAGCCGGTGGCCGCCAGAATGAACACCCAGCGGCTGGCCCAGGCACCGTGAATTGAAACGTTGTCGCTCGCCATTGCGGCCAAGACCCCAGATTGCGGGAAAAAAGATCGCGCATTGTCGGAGATTCGAGGCATGGGCTCAAGTTTGGCTCGGTAAAGCCCCATGGCGCAGGCGCGGGCGACTCCCTATAATGCGCGGCCTATGGCTAAACAAAAGAAACATCCTCAAGGCACTATCGCGCTGAATAAAAAGGCGCTGCACGATTACTTCGTCGAACAGAAGTTCGAGGCGGGCGTCGCCCTGGCCGGCTGGGAAGTGAAAAGCCTGCGCGCCGGCAAAGCGCAGCTGGTCGACAGCTACGTGCTGCTCAAGGACGACGAGGCCTGGCTGATGGGGGCACATATTACCCCGTTGAAGACCGCCAGCACTCACGTCATCGCCGACCCGATCCGCACGCGCAAGCTGCTGCTGAACAAGCGCGAGCTGGACAAGCTGTTTGGCGCCGTGCAGCAGAAAGGCTACACCTGCGTAGCCCTGTCGCTGTACTGGAAACAGCACCTGGTCAAGTGCGAGATCGCCCTGGCCAAGGGCAAAAAAGACTTCGACAAGCGACATGTCGAGAAAGAGCGCGACGCCAACCGCGAAGTCCAGCGCGCCATGCGCAGCAAGGGCAAGGACGAGTAAGCACGCGCCTCAAGCGAAGGCGATAATGTCTGGCATTATCGCCGTTGCACGCGGTTCTACAGCCCCTGTCGCCTTTGCGCACGCGCCACGCGCTGAGCTTCCAGCTGCACTTCCGACAGCACTTCCTGCACATAGTCGATGTGCTGGTTGGACAGATCGCGCGCGTCTTCCGCACGCCCTTCGATGATGGCCTCGTACAGCGCGCGGTGCTGACCGATCAGCATGTCGCGCGTTTCCTCGCGCTGGGCGTACATGCCGCCGATGTTGGTCACCACGTTGCGCTTGAGCAGGTCGAACAGCCCACGAATGGTGTGCAGCAGAACGGCGTTGTGGCTGGCCTCCGCAATCGCCAGGTGAAAGCGCGCATCGGCTGCACCCTCCTCCGCGCGGGTCACCTTGCCAACCCGCGCATAGCAATCCTGCAACGCCTCGAACGCCTCGGCGAGCCGCTGCCGGTCGATATCGGTCGCCCGCCGGGCCGCGTAATAAGCACAGGAACCCTCCAGCGTGTGGCGAAACTCCAGCAGATCGCGCTGCGCATCCTCCTTGTTCTCCAGCAGTTGCAGCAACGGATCGCTGAAGGTCGAGCCCAGTGTTTCAGCCACGTAGTTGCCACCACCCTGGCGACTGACCAACAACCCCTTGGCCACCAGTTTCTGGATCGCTTCACGCAGGGACGGGCGGGAAACGCCGAACTGCTCCGCCAGCGCACGCTCGGCAGGCAGCTTCTCACCGGCACCCAAGGTGCCCTCGAGAATCATGGTTTCCAGTTGCGCGACGATGTCATCCGAAAGACGCCGCTGCCGCACCAGACCTACTTCCATCACCCGCATCTCCATTGGTTTGACCAGGCCTCAAGCCTCATGGCGCAAGCCTATAGCGCCCGTACCGCCTGAACAAGCAAGCACCATACGACCAAAGTCTTAGCCTCCCGATTTGACAGCCTATTGGGCAACTTTTAACCTGAGCCCGCCACTTTGTAAATTGGTCTTACCAATTTAGCCAACAAGAACAACAAACCATCGAGGTCACGCCATGACAGCTCTACACGCTGCACGCCTGTTCGATAACGCCTCATCCCTGCCGCGCCAGCCGCGCGCTCGTGTGGAGTAAGTCCCAATGTCCAACGGAATTCTTGCCCTGCTGGCGTTTTCGCCGATCCTGCTTGCAGCCATCCTGCTGATCGGCCTGCGCTGGCCGGCCAAACACGCCATGCCGCTGGTCTATCTGCTGACTGCCGCAGTCGGCCTCTTCGCCTGGGACATGACCCTCAACCGCGTTCTCGCCTCCACGCTGCAAGGCCTGCTGATCACCCTTGGCCTGCTGTGGATCATCTTCGGCGCGATCCTGCTGCTCAACACCCTCAAGCACTCCGGCGGCATCACCGCGATTCGTGCAGGGTTCACCACCATCAGCCCTGACCGCCGCATCCAGGCCATCATCATCGCCTGGCTGTTCGGCTGCTTCATCGAGGGCGCCTCGGGCTTCGGCACACCGGCCGCCATCGCCGCCCCGCTGCTGGTCGCCATCGGCTTCCCGGCCATGGCCGCGGTGCTGATGGGCATGCTGGTGCAGAGCACGCCGGTCTCCTTCGGCGCGGTCGGCACGCCGATCATCGTCGGCCTCAACACCGGCCTGGACACCGCCACCATCGGTGCCCAGCTGGTCGAACAGGGCTCGTCCTGGGCGCAGTTCCTGCAGCTGATCACCAGTGAAGTGGCGATCATCCACGCCACTGTCGGGGTGATCATGCCGACCATCATGGCGATGATGCTGACCCGTTTCTTCGGCCAGGAGAAAAGCTGGAAAGCCGGTCTGGCAGTGCTGCCGTTCGCCATCTTCGCCGGCATCGCCTTCGTCGTGCCGTACGTCTTTACCGGCGTGTTCCTCGGCCCGGAATTCCCCTCGCTGCTGGGCGGCCTGATCGGCCTGGCGATCGTCATCAGCGCTGCACGTTTCGGTTTCCTGGTGCCGAAGAAGACCTGGGACTTCGCCCCGGCCGACAAATGGCCGAGCGAATGGCTGGGCACCGTCGAAATGAAACTGGACGAATTGACCGCCAAGCCGATGAGCGCACTACGCGCCTGGCTGCCCTACGTACTGGTCGGCGCCCTGCTGGTGGTCAGCCGCGTGTTCCCGGAAGTGGGTAACGCCCTGAAGGCAGTGGTGGTGAACTTCCCCGACCTGCTCGGCGAGGCCGGCGTCAGCGCCAACTTCCAACCGCTCTATCTGCCCGGCGGCATTCTGGTCGCTGTGGTCCTGGCCACTTTCTTCCTGCATGGCATGAAGGCGCGCGATCTGGGCAAGGCGGTGAAGGAATCCTCCAGCGTACTGCTCAGTGCTGGTTTCGTGCTGCTGTTCACCGTGCCGATGGTACGTATCCTGATCAACTCCGGGGTCAACAGCGCTGAGCTGGCCAGCATGCCGATCCTCATGGCCCGCTGGGTGGCCGACAGCGTTGGCGGCATCTACCCGCTGCTGGCGCCGAGTATCGGCGCACTGGGTGCCTTCATCGCCGGCTCCAACACCGTCAGCAACATGATGTTCAGCCAGTTCCAGTTCGGCGTCGCCAGCAGCTTGGGCATCTCCAGCGCGCTGATCGTCGCGGTCCAGGCCGTGGGCGCTGCAGCCGGCAACATGGTGGCGATCCACAACGTGGTCGCGGCTTCGGCCACCGTTGGCCTGCTCGGTCGCGAAGGCAGTACCCTGCGCAAGACCATCTGGCCGACGCTGTACTACGTACTGTTCACCGGCATCATCGCGATGATCGCGATCTACGTGCTGGGTGTCAGCGACCCGCTGGTGCACTGACCCGCATCGCTCGAAAGCGCCCCGGCCAAGCCGGGGCTCTTGCCGTCAGGCTACGCTTCCCCTTTTCAGCAACAGGATGAGCCCATGATCATTTCTGCCTCCACCGACTATCGCGCTGCGGCTCAACGCAAGCTGCCACCCTTCCTGTTCCACTACGCCGATGGCGGCGCCTATGCCGAGCACACCCTGCGCCGCAACGTCGCCGACCTGTCGGACATAGAACTGCGTCAGCGCGTGCTGAAGAACATGTCCGAACTGGACCTGTCCACCGAGCTGTTCGGCGAGAAGATGTCGGTGCCGGTCGGCCTGGCGCCGGTCGGCCTGACCGGGATGTTCGCCCGCCGTGGCGAGGTGCAGGCAGCCAAGGCGGCAGCGGCCAAGGGTATTCCCTTTACCTTGTCCACCGTATCGGTGTGCCCGATCGAGGAAGTGGCGCCGGCCATCGACCGGCCGATGTGGTTCCAGCTCTATGTGCTGAAAGATCGCGGCTTCATGAAGAACGCCTTGGAGCGAGCCAAGGCTGCCGGCTGCTCGACCCTGGTGTTTACCGTGGACATGCCCGTACCCGGCGCCCGTTACCGCGACGCCCATTCCGGCATGAGCGGCCCGAACGCGGCGCTGCGCCGCATGCTGCAGGCCATGACTCACCCTCAGTGGGCCTGGGACGTCGGCCTGCTGGGCAGACCGCATGACCTGGGCAACATCTCCGCCTACCGCGGCAACCCGACCGGCCTGGCCGACTACATCGGCTGGCTGGGCGCCAACTTCGACCCGTCGATTTCCTGGAAGGACCTGGAATGGATCCGTGATTTCTGGGACGGCCCGATGGTGATCAAGGGCATCCTCGACCCCGAAGATGCCCGCGATGCTGTGACCTTCGGCGCCGACGGCATCATCGTGTCCAACCATGGCGGTCGTCAGCTCGATGGTGTGCTGTCCAGCGCCCGCGCCTTGCCGGCCATCGCCGACGCGGTCAAGGGCGACCTGAAGATTCTCGCCGACTCCGGCATCCGCACCGGTCTGGACGTGGTGCGCATGATTGCCCTCGGCGCCGACACCGTGCTGCTTGGCCGCGCCTTCCTCTACGCATTGGCCGCTGCCGGTGGCGCCGGCGTGAGCAACCTGCTCGACCTGATCGAGAAGGAAATGCGCGTGGCCATGGTGCTCACCGGTGCCAAGTCCATCGCCGAGATCACCTCGGATTTGCTGGTAAAGGAGCGCTGATCCCATGACTGCCGCCGCCACCACCTCCGTCGCCCGTGACGCCCTGCTGGGGCAGATGCGCCAGATCGTCGGCGCCAGCCACGTGCTGACCGACGAGCAATCGACACGGCGCTTTCGCAAGGGCCATCGAACCGGTGAGGGCAATGTGCTGGCGGTAGTGCGCCCCGGCTCGCTGCTGGAGCAGTGGCGTATCCTGCAGGCGGCGGTGGCGGCCGATCGCATCGTCATCATGCAGGCGGCCAACACCGGCCTGACCGGTGGCTCGACCCCCGATGGCGAGGACTACGACCGCGAGATCGTGCTGATCAGCACCCTGCGCATCACTGGCGTGCAACTGATCAACGATGGCCAGCAGGTGGTCTGTCTGCCCGGCGCCACCCTGGATCGCCTGGAGCAGGCGCTGGCGCCACTGAACCGCGAACCGCATTCGGTGATCGGCTCGTCCTGCATCGGCGCCTCGGTACTCGGTGGCATCTGCAACAACTCCGGCGGTGCCCTGGTGCGCCGCGGCCCGGCCTATACCGAACTGGCGCTGTACGCGCAGGTGAAGGATGACGGCTCGCTGGAGCTGGTCAACCACCTGGGGATCGAACTGGGCGACACCCCGGAGGAAATCCTCAGCCGCCTGCAGAGCGGCGACTACACACCGCAGCAGGTGCGCAACGAGACAACCGCCAAGGCCTCCGATGCGCGCTACGGCGAGCACGTACGCGATGTCGACGCCGACACTCCGGCGCGCTTCAATGCCGACCCGTCTCGTCTGTTCGAGGCTTCCGGCTCGGCCGGCAAGCTGTGCCTGTTCGCCGTGCGCCTGGACACCTTCCCGAAGGAGCCGAGCACGGTGTTCTACATCGGCAGCAACGACCCGCACGACCTCACCGAAGTGCGCCGTCACCTGCTGGCCAAACTGCCGCGTCTGCCGATTGCCGGGGAATACATCCACCGCACCGCCTTCGACATTGGCGAGAAGTACGGCAAGGATACCTTCCTGGTGATCGACAAATTCGGCACCGCCAAGGTGCCGGCCGCCTTCGCCATGAAGAGCCGGGTCGACGGCTTCTTCGAGCGCTTCGGTCTGCGCGGAGTGACCGACAAGGTGATCCAGACGCTGATGAACCTGCTGCCCAGCCACTTGCCGGCGCGCATGCGCGAGTACCGTGACCGCTTCGAGCATCACCTACTGGTGCGGGTGTCCAACGACACCCTGGAGCAGACCCGCGCCTTCCTCACCGAATACTTCACCGGCAGCACCAGCGGCGCCTACTTCGAGTGCGACGCCAACGAAGGGCGCAAGGCCTTCCTGCATCGTTTCGCCATCGCCGGTGCTGCAATCCGCTACCGCGAGGCGCACCGCAGCAGCGTCGAGGACATCCTCGCCCTGGACATTGCCCTACGCCGCAACGACCGCGACTGGGTCGAGACGCTGCCGCAGGAGATGGAAGAGCAGATCATCCACAAGCTCTACTACGGGCACTTCTTCTGCCATGTGTTCCATCAGGACTACATCGTCAGAAAGGGCATCGACCCGATCGAGATGGAGCACCGCATGTGGAAACTACTGGACGCACGCCGCGCCGAGTATCCGGCCGAGCACAACGTCGGCCATCTGTACGTGGCCAAGCCGGCGCTGGCGGGTTTCTACCGCGATTTGGACCCGACCAACACCTTCAACCCCGGCATCGGTCATACCTCGAAGAAGAAGCATTGGGGTGGGTGTTGCGGGCAGGAGCATTGAGCTGGGATGGCGGCGGATGTAAGCGCTCACAGCTGTAGGAGCGAATTTATTCGCGATCGCGGTAATCCCCATCGCGGATAAATCCGCTCCTACACGAAATCGTGCAACCTGAAACACAAAGGCCCGCCAATTTGGCGGGCCTTGCGTTTACGCGGCAAGCGATCAGGCGAAGACGATCTCCTCGCCGTCCACCTTGGCCTTGACCTGCGCGCCGGGCGCGAAGTCGCCAGCCAGGATGCGCTGCGCCAGCGGGTTTTCGATCCAGCGCTGGATCGCGCGCTTGAGCGGACGCGCACCATACACCGGGTCGTAACCAACGGCGATCAGCTTGTCGAGCGCCTCCGGCGTCAGCTCCAGACTCAGCTCGCGCTCGGCCAGACGGCCACGCAGGCGCTGCAGTTGAATCTCGGCGATACCGGCGATCTGCTCGCGGCCCAGCGGCTCGAACACCACCACCTCGTCGATACGGTTGATGAACTCGGGACGGAAGTGGCTGCTCACCGCATCCATCACCGCCGCGCGCTGCGCTTCCCTGTCGCCGACCAGCTCCTGAATCTGCGCCGAGCCGAGGTTGGAAGTCATCACGATCACGGTGTTCTTGAAGTCCACGGTGCGGCCATGGCTATCGGTCAGGCGGCCATCTTCAAGCACCTGCAGCAGCACGTTGAACACGTCGGGGTGAGCCTTCTCCACCTCGTCCATCAGCACCACCGAGTACGGCTTGCGACGCACCGCTTCGGTCAGATAACCGCCCTCTTCATAGCCTACGTAGCCGGGCGGCGCACCGATCAGACGGGCGACGCTGTGCTTTTCCATGAACTCGGACATGTCGATGCGTACCAGCGCCTCTTCGGTGTCGAAGAGAAACTCGGCCAGCGCCTTGCACAGCTCGGTCTTGCCCACCCCGGTCGGGCCGAGGAAGAGGAACGAGCCACTCGGCCGATTCGGATCGGCCAATCCTGCACGGGAACGACGCACGGCGTTAGCCACGGCCACCACCGCTTCGTCCTGGCCGATCACTCGCTGGTGCAGCAGGCCTTCCATCTTCAGCAGCTTCTCACGCTCGCCTTCGAGCATCTTGCTCACCGGGATGCCGGTCCACTTGGACACCACCTCGGCGATCTCCTCGTCGGTGACCTTGTTGCGCAGCAGCTGGTTCTCGCTCTTGCCGTGCTGGTCGACCATCTGCAGGCTGCGCTCCAGGTCCGGAATGATGCCGTACTGCAGCTCGGCCATGCGATTGAGGTCGCCCTTGCGCCGCGCGGCCTCGAGCTCGGTCTTGGCCTGCTCGATCTTCTGCTGGATCTGCGCCGAGCCTTGCACCTCGGCTTTCTCCGACTTCCAGATTTCATCCAGGTCGGCGTATTCCTTCTCCAGACGGACGATGTCTTCCTTGAGTTTTTCCAGGCGTTTGAGCGCTGCGTCATCGTCTTCCTTCTTCAGCGCCTCGCGCTCGATCTTCAGCTGGATCAGGCGACGATCCAGGCGATCAAGCTCCTCGGGCTTGGAGTCGATTTCCATGCGGATACGGCTGGCGGCCTCGTCGATCAGGTCGATGGCCTTGTCCGGCAGCTGGCGGTCGGTGATGTAGCGATGGCTGAGCTTGGCCGCGGCGATGATCGCGCCGTCGGTGATGGTCACGCCATGGTGCACCTCGTAGCGCTCCTTGAGGCCACGGAGGATGGCAATGGTGTCTTCCTCGCTCGGCTCGTCCACCAGCACTTTCTGGAAGCGGCGCTCCAGCGCGGCGTCCTTCTCGATGAACTGGCGGTACTCGTCCAGCGTGGTAGCGCCGACACAGTGCAGCTCGCCACGTGCCAGGGCCGGCTTGAGCATGTTGCCGGCATCCATCGCGCCCTCGGCCTTGCCGGCGCCAACCATGGTGTGCAGCTCGTCGATGAACAGGATGACGCGCCCTTCCTGCTTGCTCAGCTCATTGAGCACGGCTTTCAGGCGCTCCTCGAACTCGCCGCGGAACTTGGCACCGGCGATCAGCGAACCCATGTCCAGCGACAGCAGGCGCTTGTCTTTCAGACCATCGGGTACTTCGCCGTTGATGATGCGCTGGGCCAGGCCCTCGGCGATGGCGGTCTTGCCCACGCCGGGCTCACCGATCAGCACCGGGTTGTTCTTGGTACGGCGCTGCAGTACCTGGATGGTGCGGCGAATCTCGTCGTCACGGCCGATCACCGGGTCGAGCTTGCCGTCCTCGGCGCGCTTGGTCAGGTCGACGGTGTACTTGTCCAGCGCCTGGCGCGACTCCTCGACATTGGGGTCGTTGACGGCCTGGCCGCCGCGCAGGTTGGCGATGGCATTTTCCAGCGCCTTCTTCGACACGCCCTGGCCGAGCAGCAGCTTGCCCAGTTTGGTGTTCTCGTCCATGGCGGCGAGCAGCACCAGCTCGCTGGAAATGAACTGGTCGCCTTTCTGCTGCGCCAGGCGGTCGGCCTGGTTGAGCAGGCGCGCCAGGTCCTGCGACAGGTTGATGTCGCCGGTGGGGTTCTGCAGTTTGCCGAGCTGATCCAGCTCGCGGGTCAGGCCCTGGCGCAGGCTGTTGATGTCGAAGCCCACCTGCATCAGCAGCGGCTTGATCGAACCGCCCTGCTGCTCGAGCAGCGCCTGCATCAGGTGCAGCGGCTCGATGGCGGCGTGGTCCATGCCCACGGCCACCGACTGGGCGTCGGAAAGTGCAAGTTGCAACTTGCTGGTCAAACGGTCGATACGCATATGTCCTTCCTCCAGAATGGCGGGCCGGGACTACATCCCCGAAAACCGATACCCGCCGAGATGAAGACTAGATAAGGACGATTACGCCGTATTCAAGACGAGGCCATTTGATCCAGGTCAAACCTGCTTATAGCCAGGTGACCTGCTGCTCCAGCGGAAAACGCAGGCGAGGGTTGTACACACCCTTCTCGCCCTGGCGCCCGACGGCCAGGAGCATGATCGGAATGGCCTGGCGCGGAATGTCCAGCACGCGGCGCAAACGCACTTCATCGAAACCTTCCATCGGACAGGTGGCATAGCCATGGCTCTGGAAAGCGAGCATCAGATTTTCGGCAGCCAGCGCAGTGGACTTCACCGCCCACAGGCGCATATCGGCCTTGCTGTTGGGCTTGCGCATCAGCGGCTTGCGCAGCCCCACCAGGCGCACCAGCTGTCGTTTGAACAGCCCCAGCAGGCCCAACGGCCCCTGGTTGTACTGGAACGGCGCGGTCTTGCTGTAGAAGCTGCGAATGCGCGCCGGCACTTGCGCTTCGGGCCAGTAGTCGATGACGTTGCGACAGGCCTGACGCCAGGTATCCGGGCGCGCCAGCACGGCAATGATCAGGGGCGCACGGGCGGCGTTCTGGCTCATGCACACCGGGTGCAACTGCGCCAGCAGCCCCGCATCGCGAATCACCTGAAAGCTCCAGGGCTGCAGGTTGCAGGAGTTCGGCGCCAGCACGGCCAGTTCCAGGCAATCGCGAATCACCGAGTCCGGCACCAGTTCGGGGGTGAAGCGGCGTACCGCGCGGCGGCTTTCGATCAACGCACGCAGTTCGGCCGGTGAAGCCATGGCGGGCGTTTGCTCATGGGGAAAGCTGGTCATGGGCGCACTCCTGGGCAGTCGCCCGATTAAGCAACCGGGCGGCTCTGCGAACAAGAGTACGGGAGGAAACGGCCGTGGATTTGGCCGATTAGCCTCACCTGCGCCTCGGATCGAGAACGCAGGAGCCAGGACCTAAAGGCCGAGTGCCTTTTCGATGGCCTGGACCAGCGCCGGATCGTCCGGCGTGGTGCGCGGCGAGAAACGCGCCAGCACGCGGCCGTCCTGGCCGACCAGGAACTTCTCGAAGTTCCAGGTGATTTCGCCGGGAAACTCCGCGCCCTCGCCCGCCAGCAGGCGATACAGCGGGTGGCGACCGGGGCCGTTGACCTCCAGCTTGCTACCCAGTGGGAAGGTCACACCATAGTTGAGGCTGCAGAACGAACGGATCTCGTCCTCGCTGCCCGGCTCCTGACCGGCGAACTGATTGCAAGGCACGCCGAGCACGGTGAAGCCGTTGCCCTTGTATTGTTGATAGAGCTTTTCCAGCCCGGCGTACTGAGGCGTCAAACCGCACTTGGAGGCGACATTGACCACCAGCACCACCTGGCCCTTGTAGGGCGCCAACGGCAGTTCCTGGCCATCCAGCGCACGCAGATTGAGATCGTGAAAGGCACTCATGACGAACTTCCTCAGCGAATTCAGTGCAGCGGGCGCAATGCCCGGTAATCCTAGAGGCGGCTCGATCAGGCAAGCCGCCATGCGTGAAAAAGGCGCCCTGAGGCGCCTTAATCACAAACTTGAGCTTAGCAGCGGTTGACCCGGTAGGTACGACCGCAAGTCGCCTGATCGGCAACTCGCCCTGTCAGTGGTGGTGACCACCTTCGCCGTGGATGTGACCGTGAGCCACTTCCTCTTCGCTGGCGTCACGCACGCTGACGACCTTCACCTTGAAGTTCAGGCGCTGGCCAGCCAGCGGGTGGTTGCCGTCGACGGTCACGTCGTCGCCGTCGATATCACGAATGGTGACGATCTGCATGCTGCCGTCCGGGCCGGAAGCGTGGAACTGCATACCCACTTCCAAGGTGTCGACGCCTTCGAACATGGCGCGGCTCAGGGTAGCGACCAGCTCGGCGCTGTATTCACCGTAGGCTTCTTCCGGCTCGACGGAGACTTCGACGTCGTCACCGGCCTTCTTGCCGGCCAGGGCCTTTTCCAGGCCGGCGATGATGTTGCCGGCACCATGCAGATAAACCAGCGGCGCGCCGCCAGCGGAGCTGTCGATCACCTCACCGGCATCGTTGGTCAGGGTATAGTCGATGGAGACGGCCTTGTTGGCGGCGATCAGCATGGGGAGACCTTTTGCGAAAGAGAAATGAACGACCAAGTCTAACCAAGGCCAGCCGGGATTGCGACCCGAGCCCGGACAAACGGGTCGTGCGAATCCTTGATTTTCGTCAGGACGAGCACGGCGACTGGGTGGCAGTCTTATCTTGTGGCCATACTCAGCATGTGCGTCACCGACCGCCCTGGCAGAATCGGCCCTGGGTACTCGATCCCGGACAGCGCCAGGCCAGGCAGGGTAGTTTCTTCCCCTGCGGCTGGTGCGCCCTGGATCGGTCGCACGATGACTTCAAGGAAGCTTAAATGTCTGCACGCAACATTCTGGTGATCAACTGCGGCAGTTCGTCGATCAAGTTCGCCCTGGTCAACGAAGCGCAGGAAACCTTCATGCTCAGCGGCCTAGCCGAACGCCTGGGCAGCCCCGAGGCGGTGCTGCACTGGCAACAGGGCGAACACAAGGACAGCCTGGTGCTACCAGGCGCCGACCATCGCCTGGCCCTGTCTCACCTGCTGCCTATCGTGCAGCAGGCGACCGCCGGCGAGCTGCACGGCATTGGCCATCGCGTGGTTCATGGCGGCGAACATTTCTCCGGTGCCACGCGCCTGGATGCCGCCAGCCTGCAGGCGATCCGACGTATCGCGCCACTGGCGCCGCTGCACAACCCGGCCAACCTACAGGGCATCGAAGCGGCGATAAAGCTGTTCCCCGACCTGGTGCAGGTGGCCGTATTCGACACCGCCTTCCACCAGAGCCTGCCCGAGCACGCCTACCGCTACGCCGTGCCGCAGGCGCTCTACGCCGAACACGGCGTGCGTCGCTACGGTTTCCACGGTACCAGTCATCGCTACGTCAGCTGCCAGGCCGCACAAATGAGCGGCCTGGCATTCGACGCCAGCAGCTGGCTGGTCGCACATCTGGGCAATGGCAGCTCCACCTGCGCCGTGGAGAACGGCCACAGCCGCGACACCAGCATGGGCCTGACACCGCTGGAAGGCCTGGTGATGGGCACGCGCAGCGGCGATGTCGACCCCAACCTGCACAGCCATCTGTCGCGCGCCTGGCGCTGGAGCCTGGAGCAGATCGACAGCATGCTCAACAAGGACAGCGGCTTGCTCGGCCTGTCCGGCCTGTCCAACGACATGCGTACCCTGGAGCAGGCGCGCGATCAGGGACACATCGGCGCCAGCCTGGCTATCGAGGTGTTCTGCTACCGCCTGGCCAAATCACTGGCCTCGATGAGCTGCGCACTGCGTCGCCTCGACGGGCTGATCTTCACCGGCGGTATCGGCGAGAACTCGGCGCTGATTCGCAGCAAGACGCTCGACCACCTGAGCCTGCTCGGCCTGAAACTCGATGCCGAGGCCAACGCCCGTTGCGTGCGTGGCGTCGCAGGTGCGATCCACGCAGAGGGTCATACCCGCGTGTTGGTGGTGCCGACCAACGAAGAGCGGCAGATCGCCCTCGATACCCTTGCCCTGCTCGACTGAGGTTTATTCATGCATACCTTCTTCATCGCCCCCACCGGTTTCGGTGTCGGTCTTACCTCCATCAGCCTGGGGCTGGTCGGCGCACTGGAGCGCAGCGGCCTCAAGGTCGGTTTCTTCAAGCCCATCGCCCAGCCGCATGCGGGCGACCTCGGCCCGGAGCGCTCCAGCGAACTGGTCGCGCGCACCCATGGTCTGAACTCGCCCAAGCCGCTGCCGCTCAGCCATGTCGAGCGCATGCTCGGCGACGGCCAGCTGGATGAATTGCTGGAAGAGATCATCAGCCTCTACCAGCAGGCTGCCGTCGACAAGGACGTGGTCATCGTCGAAGGCATGGTGCCGACGCGCCACGCCAGCTACGCCGCACGGGTCAACTTCCACCTGGCCAAGAGCCTGGACGCCGACGTGATCCTGGTCAGCGCACCGGAAGACGAAAGCCTCACCGAACTGTCCGACCGCATCGAAATCCAGGCGCAACTGTTTGGCGGCCCGAAGGACCCGAAGGTGCTCGGCGTGATCCTCAACAAGGTGCGTAGCGAGGATGGCATCGAAGCCTTCGCCGAACGCCTGGAAGGGTTTTCGCCACTGATCAAGACCGAGAACTTCCGCCTGCTGGGCTGCATTCCCTGGCAGGAAGAACTGAACGCGCCGCGCACCAAGGACATCGCCGAGCTGCTCGGCGCACGCATCCTCAACGCCGGTGACTACGAGCAACGGCGCATGATGAAGATCGTGCTCTGCGCCCGCGCCGTGGCCAACAGCGTGCAGTTGCTCAAGCCCGGCACCCTGGTGGTGACGCCGGGTGATCGCGACGACATCATCCTCTCCGCCAGCCTGGCGGCGATGAATGGCGTGCCCTTGGCCGGCCTGCTGCTGTGCAGCGATTTCGCCCCGGATCCACGCATCATGGAATTATGTCAGGGCGCTCTGGCCAGCGGCCTGCCGGTGATGACGGTGAGCACCGGCTCCTATGACACGGCCACCAACCTCAATCGCCTGAACAAGGAAATCCCGCTGGATGACCGCGAGCGTGCGAGCAAGGTCTCCGACTTCGTCGCCAGCCATATCGACCACGACTGGCTGGCCAACCGCTGCGGCACGCCGCGCGAGCTGCGCCTGTCGCCGCCGGCCTTCCGTTATCAACTGGTGCAACGAGCCAAGGCCGCGGCCAAGCGCATCGTTCTGCCCGAAGGCAGCGAACCACGTACCGTGCAGGCAGCCGCCATCTGTCAGGCCCGCGGCATCGCCCGCTGCGTGCTGTTGGCCAAGCCGGAAGACGTGCATGCAGTCGCCCGGGCACAGGGTATCGAGCTGCCGGAAGGCCTGGAGATTCTCGACCCGGACCTGATTCGCGGTCGCTACGTCGAGCCGATGGTCGAGCTGCGCAAGGGCAAGGGCCTCAATGCGCCGATGGCCGAAGCGCAGCTGGAAGACACCGTGGTGCTCGGCACCATGATGCTGGCGCTGGATGAAGTGGACGGCCTGGTTTCCGGCGCCATCCATACCACGGCCAACACCATTCGCCCGGCGCTGCAGCTGATCAAGACTGCCCCCGGCTACAACCTGGTGTCCTCGGTGTTCTTCATGCTGCTGCCGGACCAGGTGCTGGTCTATGGCGATTGCGCCGTGAACCCGGACCCGAATGCCGAGCAACTGGCCGAGATCGCCCTGCAGAGCGCCAACTCGGCACTGGCCTTCGGCATCCCGCCGCGCGTGGCCATGCTCAGCTACTCCACCGGCGACTCCGGTAGTGGCGAGGAAGTGGAAAAGGTACGCGCCGCTACCCGACTAGCCCGCGAGAAGCGCCCGGATCTCCTGCTCGACGGCCCGCTGCAATACGACGCCGCCGCCATCGAAAGCGTCGGCCGGCAGAAGGCGCCGAACAGCCCGGTGGCCGGCCGCGCCACGGTGTTCGTGTTCCCTGACCTGAATACCGGCAACACTACCTACAAAGCCGTACAGCGTAGCGCCGACTGCATCAGTGTCGGCCCGATGCTGCAGGGCCTGCGCAAACCGGTGAACGATCTGTCGCGCGGCGCCCTGGTCGACGATATCGTCTACACCATCGCCCTCACCGCGATCCAGGCAGCCGACTTGCCGAGCTGAGATCAAGCGGCCAGCAGAAGGGATGCAATCGGTCCGCAGGCAACCTGGGAGCGCTGGGCCAGCCTTCCCCGGGATTGCCTCCGGGCTGAGGTTTGGGCTTTTGCGACTACCGGAACCAGATGGTCAACACTGGCACTTGCAGGTCAGTGCACAAGCGTTAACCTTGGCGCCGAACCAGCTCGCGGCACGGAACGCCGCAGCTCTTTCGACCGATACGGGGCACAGAGAAAGCCCCATTCTCAGGCTGCCCGCCGGGCGTGCAGCCTGCCTACGGAGGCGTTCGCCCGATGCTGCACTTTCTTCCCGCGCCACTGCGCGGCCTGATCGCGAGCCTGCTACTGGCCCTGAACACGCTGTTCTGGTGCTGGCCGCTGTTCTTCGTCGCCCTGCTCAAGTTGCTGCTGCCCTTCGCACCCGCCCAGCGTGCGTTGCGCTTCATCATGCATGGCATCGCGGAAAGCTGGATCGACGTGAACAAGTTTTGGATGCGCCTAGTCGGCCATATCGACTGGAACGTCCAGGGCCTGGAACGCTTCGATACACGCCATTCCTACCTGGTGACCAGCAATCACCAGAGCTGGGTGGACATCCTGGTGCTGCAGTACCAGCTCAACCGACGCATGCCGCTGCTGAAGTTCTTCCTCAAGCAGGAGCTGATCTGGGTACCGGTGATCGGCCTGTGCTGGTGGGCACTGGAGTTTCCCTTCATGAAGCGCTTCAGCAAGGAGTACCTGGCCAAGTACCCGGAAAAGCGCGGCCAGGACCTGGCCACCACGCGCCGTGCCTGCGCGCGTTACAAGAGCAACCCGGTGGCGGTATTCAACTTTCTCGAAGGCACGCGACTGACCCCGGCCAAGCATGCGCAGCAGCAGTCACCGTTCCAGCACCTGCTGAAACCCAAAGCTGGCGGCATCGCCTTCGTGCTCGATGCGATGGGCGAGCAACTGCACGCCATCGTCAACGTCACCATCCACTACCCGCATGGCGTGCCGGGCTTCTGGGACCTGCTCTGCGGCCGTCTGGATGCCGTGCAGGTGAACTTCAAGCAGGTCGACATTCCCCGCGAATTCATCGGTCGCAACTACGATCAGGACAGCGACTACCGTCTGGCCTTCCAGCAGTGGGTCAACCGCCTGTGGGAAGAGAAGGACGCCGAGCTCGCCAGCCTGCACCGACAAGCCTGAAGCGCCAGCGGCGCTTCATTCATCGCCGCGCGGCAGGGGCAGCCTGCTCCAATCCAGCTGGGCCGGCACCTGCAACGCGCTGCTGGCCGGCACGCCCGGCGCCACCAGAAAGCCCTGCATGATGGTGCAGTGATGCCGCGTCAGCCATTCGCGCTGCTCCTGGGTTTCGACGCCTTCGGCGATGACCTCCAGCCCCAGGTGCCGGCCCAGATCGATGATGGTGCTGACCACCGCGGCATCACGCGGTGAATCGAGCATGTTGGAGATGAACAGGCGGTCGATCTTCAGCGTATCCAGCTCGAAATGACGCAGGTACGCCAGTGACGAATAGCCGGTGCCAAAGTCGTCGATGGCGATCTTCACCCCCAGCTCGCGCAGATGACGCAACTGCGCCTGGGTCAGCTCCAGATCCTGCATCAATGCGCTCTCGGTGACCTCCACCTCCAGCTGGCTGGGCTTGAGGCCGTGGGCATCGAGCACCCGCTGCAGGTCGGTGACCAGTTGCGGCATGCCGAACTGCACCGGGCTGACGTTGAGACTGAGCACCATGTCCTCGCCGAACTGCTGCTTGAAGTCCGCCAGTTGCCTGGCGCCTTCGCGGAAGATCCAGTCGCCGACACGGTTGATCAGTCGGGTTTCCTCGAGCAGCGGAATGAACACGTTCGGCGCAACGGTGCCGGCGACGCGGTGCTGCCAGCGCAGCAGGGCCTCGAACCCTCGCAGGCGGCCGGTTTCCAGCTGGAACTGCGGTTGGTACACCAGCACGAAATCATCGTTCTCGATGGCGTGGCGCAGGCTCTCCTCGAGCATCAGCCGCGACCGCGCGCGGCCGTTCATCTCCGGGAAAAGAAACGGTACTGCTGGCGACCGGCGCGCTTGGCCTCATACATCGCCATGTCGGCGGAGCGCAGCAGGCCCTCGACGCTCTGACCGCACTCGGGAAAACAGGCGATGCCGACGCTGGCGCCCAGGGTGAAGTCCACGCCATCAAGGGTGTGGCGCACCGAGACCAGCTCGATCAGCTTCTCCGCGACCTTGGCCGCGTCCTCGGGATGGCCGAGGTTGTCCAGCAGCGCGGTGAACTCGTCACCGCCGATACGCGCCAGGCTGTCATACGGGCGCAGACAGGCCTTGAGCTGCTCACCGACACGACGCAGCAACTGGTCGCCGACATCGTGGCCGAGCGAATCGTTGATGCGCTTGAATCCGTCCAGATCGAGATACAGCACCGCGACCCGCTGGCCGCTGCGCTCGATACGCGCCAGCGCCGACTCCAGCGCCTGATGAAAACCTCGACGATTGAGCAGGCCAGTCAGCGAATCGGTCACCGCTTGCGACTCCAGCTGCGCATGCAGGTTGCGCACCACTGACATGTCCAGGGCGATCAGTACCATGGCGCGCTGTTGCCGGGGTAACGGCGAGCACGACAGCGCCACCGGCAGGCAACCGCCCTTGAACGTACGCATCATCGCTTCGTGCACGCGGTAAGTCGCATCGCGCTTGAAGTGCCGGTAGAACTCTGACTGCAGCCAGCCACCTTCGCTGGCCGGATTCTTCAGGAACGACAGCAGATCGACGCCTTCCAGGTCGCCCACCTCGCCATCGAGCATCTGCGCCATGGCCGGGTTGGCGAACTGGATGCGGCCGTCCTCACCCACCACCAGAATGCCCTCGGCGGCATTGTCCAGCACCGAGGCATTGAAGGCTCGAGCTCGTTCCAGCTGCTGCGACAGTGTCTGCAACTCGCAGCGATTGTGCTCGTGCTCCAGCAGGCTGTGGATCTTGTGCCGCAGCACACTGGGATCGAAGGGTTTGAGGACGAAATCCACCGCGCCAGAGCTGTAACCGCGCAGTACCGCGTCATGAGTCTGGGCGATGGCGGAAACGAAGATGATCGGCGTCAGCCGCGTACGCGGGTTGCCGCGCATCAGCCGGGCGACTTCGAAGCCGTCCATGCCCGGCATCTGCACGTCGAGCAGCACCAGCCCGACATCCTCTTCGAGCAGGCAGCGCAGCGCTTCCTCGCCGGAACTGGCGCAGCGCAGTTGCCACTCACCATCCTCGAGCAGCGCCTGCATGGCCTCGAGGTTTTCCATACGGTCATCGACCACCAGCAGAACCTGCTTGGCGGGTACGGCGGCGTTCTTGCTCTGCGCCTGGGCCATCGTCACTCCCCTATCCATCTGCCCTTGCACGACTCACTCCCACCATCAGGTTAGTCCATCGTCGGAGGAAGGTAGGGTTGGCATCCCCAGCCAACGCTCCAGCAGCGCCAGCAGCTCATCGCGCTTGATCGGCTTGGCCATGTAATCGTCCGCCCCGGCGGTGATGCACTTCTCCCGGTCGCCTTTCATGGCATGGGCCGTGAGCGCGATGATCGGGATCACGCAGCCATGCTCCTGCTTGAGCAGGCGCGTGGCTGTATAACCATCCATGTTGGGCATGGCCATGTCCATCAGGATCAGATCAAAGGGGTCGCGTTGGTAGCTGGCGATGGCCTCGATGCCATCCTTGGCGGAACTGACGCGCAACCCCACTTCATCCAGCAGCGCCGTCAGCGCATAGACGTTACGCACATCGTCATCCACCAGCAGGATGCGTTTGCCCTGCAGCAGGCTCGGCGCATTGGCCGGTTGCGGCGCACGCACGTCACCAAGGAAGCCCTGCACCGCCTGACACAGCGCGCCGGTGTCATCGCCATGCTTGCGCACCACCACCGCGCTGTAGCGGCGCAGGCGCTGCAGCGTCTGCTGGGTGACGTCCACCCCCGTGTTGATCACCACACGCATGCCCTGCAGCGGCCGCAACTGGTTCAGGCTCTCGAGCAGGGCGAAGCCGTCCTGATCCGGCAGGTCCAGGTCCACTACCAGCGCAAAGAACGGCCCCTGCGCATAGGCCGCGCGCGCCTGCTCGCCGTCGGCGCAGGCGGTGACCTGAAAGCCCAGTTCAGTGAGTTGCTCGCGGTAGTGCTCGCGCTCCACCTCGACATCTTCCACCAGCAGCAACGCCTGCCCCTGCTGGGCGCCATGCTGCAGGTCGATGAACACCTGCTCCAGCTCGTCGCGGCCGATAGGCTTGACCAGGTAGCGCGTACCGTCATCGTTCCAGCCAGCCGGCTGCGGGACGCAGGAGATGATATGCACCGGCGTGTGGCGGTGGGTCGGCTGTGCACGCAGACGACGGAAAAGCTGCCAGCCACTGAGATCGGGGAGCAGGATGTCGAGGATCACCGCGTTGAACGACTCCTGCTGCAACAGCCCGAGGGCCTGCAGCCCCGTGCGGCAGTGCACGCTCGAGAAGCCGTGAGTGTGGGCCTCTTCGGCGATCACGGCGGCGAAATTGACGTCGTCCTCGATGATCAGCAGCGGCGGTCCGTCGCCGGCGCGCTGCGGCCCCTCGACCGGCGCCTCGATACTGAGCGAACCGGCCTGAACCGGTAGACGAACCGTGAAGACGGCGCCCTGACCGGGTGCACTCTGCAGGCTGATGTCGCCATCCAGCGCCAGTACCAGTTGACGGGTGATGGCCAACCCCAAGCCGGTCCCGCCGAAACGCCGACTGATGGAGCCGTCGATCTGCTGGAAGGCCTGGAATACCTGTTCATGCTGAGCCGGATCGATGCCAATGCCGGTGTCACGCACACTGAAGCAGAGCAGCTCGCGCTCGTCCTCCTGACGGCCCTGGCTACTGACACTGAGCGTGACTTCGCCCTGATCGGTGAACTTCAGCGCATTGGACAGCAGGTTGCGCAATATCTGATGCAGGCGCACGCGATCGGTGTGGATAACCCGAGGTACGCCGGCCTCCAGCTCGGTGTGCAACCGCAGCCCCTTGAGCTCGGCCATCGGCCGCAGACTGGCATCCAGCTCCACCAGCACGTCCTGCATGTTGATCGGCTCGAGTTTGAGCTGCATGCGCCCGGACTCGACCTTGGCCAGGTCGAGCACATCGTTGATCAACTGCAATAGATCGCTGCCGGCGCGGTGCACGATATCGGCGTGCTTGGTCTGCTTCTCGGTGAGATTGCCGGCCAGGTTCTGCCGCAGCTGATCGCTGAGGATCAGGATGCTGTTGAGCGGCGTGCGCAGCTCGTGGGACATATTGGCGAGAAACTCGGATTTATAGCGGTTGGCCAACAACAGTTGCTCGGCCTGCTCACGCAGTTTCTGCTCGGCCGCCTTGCGCTCGCTGATGTCGATGATCACCGCCTGAACCAGATTTTCATCGCCGCTGCGAATCGGCGACAGGCCGACTTCCAGAGGGATCATCCGACCTTCGCGGTGCAGCCCGAACAGTTCGCGATTACCTCCCATGCGGCGCTGCTCGGGCATGGCCTGGTAACCACGACGCATCGCCACATGGCCGCCGCGCTGTGCGGCCGGCAAGAGCAGTTCCACCGGTTCGCCAAGCAGCATCTGGCGCTCGTAGCCGAACAACAGCTCGGTCTGCCGATTGACCATGGCGATGCGCCCCAGACCGTCGACCAGCACAATGGCGTTGGGCGAGGCCTCGACCACCAGACGGAAGCGTTCTTCGGCCACCTTGCGGGCGCGCAGATCCACCAGATTGATAAGGTAGCTACTGCCCTCGTGCAGTGGATTGAGGCTGATGCTGACCGGAATGGACTCGCCACGTAACGTGCGCACGATGCGCTCGTCGCCCTCGGCCAGCTGCTCATGCAGGTCTCTCGGTGATTCGATATTGGGTAGCACCCGCAGTATGGTTTCACCCGGCAACGCATTGAGCGGGCAATCGAACAGCTCGGCGGCACTGCGGTTGGCCATTTCGATACGACCCTTGTCGTCGCACAGCAGAGTCGCCACCGGCAGGCGCTCGACCAGCAGGCGAAAACGTTCTTCACGCTCCCGCAGCTTGACCGCGGTTTTCTCGCTGAGGTGCAGCTTGCGCTCACGCTGGTAGAGATAGCCGCCGACCAGGAGCGCCAGCAGCACGGTCGCAGCGAAGCCGGCCCACAATCCCAGGGTCCCCGTTCGATCGATCAGATTGCGCTCGTACTCGACCGTGCCGATCACATCCAGGCTCCAGACCCGGCCATATAGCGGCAGTTCCAGGTGATCGCGAAACTTCGGTTGCCAGCCGTTGGGCTGGCTTTCACCAGCGAGCAGATCCGTATCCGGCGCTCGCAGGTCCGTCAGGACGATATCGAAAAGCCGGGTCTGGGAGCCGAGAATGCCCTCCATCAGGTCATGGCTGCGAAAGGCGCCATGCACCACTCCCAGCAAGGCCTCACGACGTTGCTCCGCCGTATTGAGGGGCACACCCGGACGGAAGACCGGGAGGAACAGGAGCACGCCCTGCTGCACGTTGACATCGATCTCCTGACGGAGCACCACAGGTCCGCTCAGGCTCGCCTCGCCACTCTCGATGCTGCGCTCGATGGCGTCCAGGCGAGTCGGCTCGCTGAGCATGTCGAACCCCAGCACGCGCCGGTTTCGCCAATCCAGGGGGCTCACGTAATCGATCGGCAGGTAGTGTTCGCGCTCTTGCGCCGGGAACATCTGATAGTCGAGCCGCCCGTCGGCCAGCACCTCGGCGCGAAAATCAGGTAATTGTTCAGCCGTCAGGTAACGCGACCAGGCTACGGCCTGAATACCAGGGTAGCGGTCCTGCAACTGCAGCTGGTCCAGCGCACGCTGCCATTCCACGGGCGACACGCGGTCGCTGCCGGTCATCAGCCCGGACACGCCACGCAGCGCCATTTCATAGGCCTGCATCCGCGCCACGACCCGCTGGCCGATATCCTGCGCTTCGAGCTGAAAGCGCTGCTGGCTCTCCTCCCGCTCCCGCTCCTGCAAGACGCTCCATTGCCAGAAGATCAGGCCCCCCAGCCCGAACAACAGACTCAAGGCAACCAGTAGCGGTATCCAGGGCCTTGGCGGCCGCTCGACAGCTCTGTCGTCCATTCGCTCTCCCTCGGTCATCCAGAACCAACGCGCACAGGTCATCCGTGCGTGGGCTGCACTGAACCTTAGCAGGCATTCTAGTCAGGTTTGGAATGGATGGCCTTTGGCCAGAAGAGACTCGACGGGCGGTCCGGAATATTGGCGCAAACGCCTTCTTTCATGCTGTGTGGCGACGCAGCAGAAGCTAACGGCGGATATGAAAAAGCCTCCCGTCGGGAGGCCTCGAGCGAGACTGAGCGGCGTTACAGCGGACGCAGGTTGATCTCGACGCGACGGTTCTGCGCACGGCCTGCGTCACTGGCGTTGCTGGCGATCGGCTGGCTCGGACCGGCGCCGTATGCGGAGATACGCTGGCCGGGCACACCGTTGCCGGTCAGGTAGTTGGCCACGCTCTGCGCGCGACGTTGCGACAGGCTCTGGTTCAGCTCCTGCGAACCAGTGCTGTCGGTGTGGCCGACGATGTTCACGCCGTTCTTGTCGAACTCCTTGAACACCAGCACCAGCGAATTGAGAGTCGGGTAGAAGCTGCTGGAGATATCTGCCGAGTTGCTGGCGAAGGTGATGTTGCCCGGCATGATCAGTTTCAGATCATCGCCATTGCGTTGCACCTGCACGCCCGTGCCCTGCAGGGTCTGACGCAGCTTGGCTTCCTGGGTATCGACGTAATAGCCATAACCACCGCCGGCAGCGCCACCGACGGCCGCACCGATCAGTGCACCTTTGGTGCGGTCCTTCTTGCTCGACGTGGCAGCGCCGATCACCGCTCCGGTCGCAGCGCCGATACCGCCATAGATGCCGGCTTTGCCAGCCTGGCTTTCGCCGGTATACGGATTGGTGGTGCAGCCAGCCAGCATGGCCATGAGCGCAGTGGCTGCGATCAGATTACGTCTGGTCTTCATAACGTTTCCTTAGGATTTCTTGGTATCGGGCAGACATGCCACAGCCTTCGAACCGCTAGGGCGCGGCGAAGTTCCGCCCAAGCTTATCAGCCTGAGCGGGTAAGGACTGCGATCTAGAGCAGGTCGGAGCGATACGCGCAGGTCACTGCACGCCGGGCAACGGCCGCAGTGTGACCTCGACACGACGGTTCTGCGCGCGACCATCTGCCGTGGCATTGCTCGCCACCGGTTGATCCGGCCCCATGCCGCGGGTGCTCAGGCGACTGGGGTCGACACCCTGCGCCAGCAGGTAATCGGCCACGCTCTGTGCGCGGCGTTGCGACAGCGCCATGTTGTGGCTGTGCGAACCGGTGCTGTCGGTATGACCGACCACCTCGATGCTGTTCTGGTTGTACTGGCGGAAGGAGTTGGCCAGGTTGTTCAACGGCTGGTAGAAGCTGCTGGCGATTTGCGCCGAGTCGGTGGCAAAGGTGATGTTGCCGGGCATGATCAGCTGGATCACGTCGCCCTGGCGCTGCACTTCGACGCCCGTGCCCTGCATGCTGCGACGCAGCTCTTCTTCCTGCTTGTCGGCGTAGTAGCCATAGCCCGCCGCGGCGGCACCGGCCACCGCCGCGCCGATCAGCGCGCCCTTGCCGCGGTTGTCATGATTGATCAGGGCGCCGGCAGCCGCACCGGCCAACGCACCGATCCCGCCATAGGTGGCGGTGCGATTGGAGCTCGGCGCACTCTGGTCATAAGGATTCTGCGAGGCGCAACCAGTAAGAAGTAACGCAGACGAGCAAAGGGCAATCAGGGAAAGGCGGAACATGAAGGCATCTCCATGAACGGTGGATGATGGCCATTTGAGTCAGCGTACCGCCATTAGTGCCCTGTCACGCGCGAATAAAGGGGTTCTCGCGCATCTCCTCGCCCAGGCGAGTGTCCGGGCCGTGGCCGGTAACCACGGTGGCCTCCTCGTCGAGGCTGTACAGACGCTGCTTGATCGAACGCTCGATGGTGGCGTAGTCGCCACCCCACAGATCGGTACGGCCGATACCGCGACGGAATAGGGTATCGCCGGCGATCAGCAGCTTGGCGTCGGCGAACCAGAAACTCATCGAGCCCGGCGTATGCCCGGGCGTATGCAGGGCCACGCCGCAGCCGCAGGCCAGCTCCTCGTCATCGGCCAGCCAGCGATCCGGTGCCGGCACCGGCGTATAGGGCACACCGAACATGTTGCACTGCATCTCCAGGTTGTCCCAGAGGAACTGATCATCCTTGTGCAGATGCAGCGTGGCGCCGGTCTTCTCCTTCATCTGCCCGGACGCGAGAAAATGATCGAGATGGGCATGCGTGTGAATGATGCTCACCACCTTCAGACCATGGGCCTCGAGCCGCGCCATGATCAGATCGGGATTACCGCCCGGATCGACCACGATGGCTTTCTTCGTGATCGGGTCACCGATGATAATCCGCATGTAGCAGCGTTGACACCAATATCCGCATGTATGACGATGTGGACAGAACCGACTGGCACGAATGGCACTCATGTCGCGCAATCAGAAAAAGAGAAAAACCGGGCAAGACCGTTATGACTCAAAAGCACGGCGCGTTCTTATCCCTCAGTTTCGTTTGTTAAAAGTTCAATTTCTCGAATCCCATGCTGAGGCAGCTCCTCTTGGCCGGCATCTGCTTGATTATAAAATTTCAGAGAATGATGACGGATACTACCCAAACTTCCCAGTAATTATTCAAGGCAATGGTGAACCCTGGAGAATAGCGAACCTCTACTTAACCACTAAACTTCAGCGCGAAAGTGGCTATGAGTCTAGAACTTTCAGAAGCATTGCAGACCACCTTCTCGACTACCTACGCTTTCTAGAAGATGAAAACCTGGACTACCTTCACCTCCCCAAGAATAATCGCCTGAAAGTCACCTTCCGCTACAAGAAGCACCTAATAGAATTGCGCGACAACAGCGAGCTATCTTCAAGCACAGCGAGCGCTCGAATAAATGCGGTAGTGAATTTTTACCGTGGAATAATAGATTGGGGCCTGATCAACGAAGAGGAACTTGAAAATGAACCTTTTGAGGAGATCCTTAAGCAAATTAGCATAACCTCTAAATTTGGCACAGAAAATACAGTAAAAATTAAATCTCACAACCTCGCCATCAAAACATCGAAGGGGCAGATTCAGTCCGAGTACATCAATGATGGAGGACTATTGCGCCCGCTCACTGTGACCGATCAAGTGATCGTGTTAGAAGCACTGCTAAAGTCGTCTCGTGAGTATCAGCTAATGTTTTATTTCGCTCTATTCACAGGCGCCCGTATTCAGACTGTAGGAACCTTACGAGTCAAGCACCTTCACGGAAAGCTCGATGGAAATGGGTATCTGCGACTTCCAATCGGAGCTGGAACGCTCATTGACACTAAGCGCGGAAGACAAATGACGCTGCTTGTGCCGGGCTGGCTCGTGAAAGATATGTTGATTTATAGCCGTAGCGCCGAAGCCATAAAGCGGCGCAAGCGTTCATTTTACAACGACACAGAAGATAATTATTTATTCCTGAGTAAAAACGGCACCCCTTATTACACCAGCAAAAAGGAGTTGTTTGACAGGCGCGACACAAGCGTAAGCAGGAATACACATATCAAAGATCGCGCACAGCAGATGTCAATTCAAGATGGTGCTGCTCTGCGCCAGCATATCCGAGAAATACTATCTCCGCGAATACACATTGATAACCCTGACTTCCAAGATTTCTCATTCCATGATCTGCGTGCCACATTTGGCATGAATTTGCTGGAAAGCCAGTTACAGCAAATTGGAGATAAATCCGTTACTACTGCATTGGACTATGTGCAGCAACGCATGGGCCACCGAGACAAGACAACGACATTGCAGTACCTAAACTATAAGTCTCGCCTGGAGTGGAAGACCCACATCCAAAACGAGTTTGAAACAAAACTGTTCGCCCACATTAACAGCCCGTCCTCTTGAAAGCGCCAATGGACCAGAACTTTACGTGTCGCCCTATCGTAATAGTTGATCATAACGATTGCGATTTCGAAGTACTTCATCCCCAATCGATTATTATCGCCGGCGACAATATTGCAACCAATGGCAAACGCTATCTTGACTTCGGCTCACTATGTTATGTGCGCCGCAAAGATCGAGCAAGCAAAAATAGATATAGCAACTATGACGGCGTCAAAGTTGATCAGACCTCGCTAGACATTAATCGCCTCTCCGTCGTGAGCAAGATTATAGAGCTTGCCAGATTCAAACAAAGCTTCGCATCGGCAATTGGATTACATGCAACCTCAAAATGCTTTTTTGACTGGATGGATGCGCAAAAACAAAAATACTCCATTAATCAAGCTGAATCCATTAATGAAGCCTATATCGAATATACTCAACATTTACTTCATAGGGTGAACACCTCCTCCATCAGAGGTGGGGCTATTAAATTAGCCACGGCATCAAAGCTTCAAGTTGCCGCGCGTTCAGTGGTCACCTTCGCGACTGGCATGCACGACAAAGAGGTTATGGCGCTAGCCACCATTCTTCCTCAGGTACATGGTCAGGACCATGTCAATTTGAAGCAGCCTAGCGCAGATATCCAGGCCAGGACATTTGCAACGCTGGTTAACTTTGTGGAAGAAGCTCATCGCATATTAGTAAATGGCGGTGATTTTCCGATGCGCCTAGTTTCACCAGGCAGCGAACCTTACTATCTATACAGCCTACATCAAGGATCAGAAAAGACCAATAACGCAAAATTCAGCGTTCTTCGCCTGCTCGATGAGACCCCGCAATTTCCAACATGGGAAGAAGTGCAAAATCACTATAATATTTCTGGACCAAGGTGGAAAAACTTTCATCAACAATCAAACTATGAAAGTTTAAAAAGAAGACATGTAGAAAGTATTACAGATCTAAGATCCGATCTGAGGTTGCAGATAGCGAACCATGCTATGACTGCCGGAATGCTAGCATTCATTGCTGCAACAGGCTGCAATCTAAGTGTTGCACAGAACCTTGATGTTAATAATTCGGAAATCGTACCAAGCACACAAGGTCAAAGATTTTACGGCACCAAGCCTAGAGCGGACGGAAAATCAGTCACCCCGGAATTCGGGGCGCGATTCATCCCAATATTCGAGAAGATTCTTGAGTTGCGGAAATGGATTTTAAATGGCAAAGCATGCCACCTTGTGTTCCCAATTTCACCCAAAAGAACGGACACCATTGGTTATATAGGAACTAGCGCTTTCCAGACACTTAGAGCAGTATTTAAAAAATACCACCCCAACATTACTTGGGTGCCAGCCGTCCAGTGGAGAAAAAATTTAAGTTACCAATACATTAGCAGTAGCGGTGGCGATACTGCCTTGACGGCAGAAAAACTGGGTAATACCGAGAAAACCTTGCGGAAGAATTACTCCAGACCAGCACTTGAAGATTTTGCCAGTCAAATGGCCGAACTCTTTGAAGCAATTCACTTGGCGGCAGTAGCCCGCACACGCAATTTAGATCTTATTCCCGTGCATATTACGGCTGAAAAACGACTTGATGCGGTTACGGGCATTGGCAGTTGTGAGAAAGGGTCTGCGACTGAGCCGCGGCGGGCCCCTGGCTTCACAGATCAGGCGCCACAGCCATCTTGCCGTGACCCCGAAACATGCTTGTTTTGTGATTTCTACGCAGTCCATGCAGATGAAGAAGATATACGCCGATTAATATCGCTGCGCTATCTCGTTCAAACTGCGAAATCTCAGCTTGACCATGAACATTGGGAAAATAAATTTGGCCCGACCATTCATCGGATCGAAGAAATCTTAACAGCCATTAATGACACAGACACGACTTTAGAAGAAACCATCAGCCGCGTACGCAATGAAGTCGAATCTGGATTACTTGACCCTTTTTGGGCAATACACTTTGACACATTGGTTTATGTAGGAGCGGTCACTTGAACATCATTTCTAACCTCACGTTCAGCGAAGGGGAAGAAAACCGACTCCCGGACAGCTATACCCATCTCTCATCTTATCTTTCTCCCGATGATGATTTTGTGGTGTCGCGCGGACTAGATGGCTCAGTTGTTTCGCGCTTTAGCCACGACACCTGGGATGTCCGCATGTATGACGCCAAAAATAAATGCGTCTATAACTTTTCATCATGGTGCCCATCACCAACCAGTGATCTGGCGCAAAGCATTAAGCGCGAATTGAAGATAATGCAACTTGCGCGCCTTTATCTGGCTGGAAAGCCTCGAAAAGTTAACTCCGTCAGGATGATGTACCCGCGAAAGCTGGCAAAACTCGCATTTAACAACAAAGCATCCCTCACCGAACTATTCAACAATTCCGCACATCACGCCTCTATCTTATCAAGCTTCTCCACGCTTTCGCCTGCTACAATGAAGTTAATGCTGGCTGTAATAAGAGAGTTATTTGAAATACGAGCCAAGCATCCAGATTTCGAAATTGCCCCGGCCAACTACGGGCTCATAACTTGCCTGGAGGAAATCTACAACAAATTCCCCAAGGCAAAATTAGATGAACCACAACAAACCAAGCTTATTCCCTCAAGAATATATGGAGAGCTTATTTGCGCCTTAGGCACCATGCTAGATATTTTCAATTGTCATTCCGCCAGAATATGCTCATTATATGAGCAGCGTATTGGCAATCCGCAATATGGAGTTCCGCAAGCACATCACAATAGAAGCAAGGAAACTATTCCCTGGTCAGACGCAATAAGCCAGCATGGACTTACATCGCTATTAGAACAGTTATCCATCACAAATTGGCGACTACTAAACTTCTATCTTGGAAAGATACAAGCCGCCGCCAAATATTGGATTCATTTATTTTCTGGCATGCGAGACAACGAAGCAAACTTTTTACCTGCCGATTCTTACACGTCAATTGATACAGGCGATGTCTCCTTCCAGATTTTGCAGGGTTACACGTCAAAGTTCTCCGCTCAAAACCACACCGCAACTTTTTGGGTTACGCACAATATTGTAGAAAAAGGTATCAATGCAGCCAGTGCTGTCGGCAGAATAGCAGCATTAAAATGTGGATGGGACGACACGAATAAAAGGCAGTTTCCTCTTTTCCCAGGAAAAGTTGCTAGAAAGGAAGGCAGCGGATCCGCAAATAAACACACCTGGCACTTTGAGTGTGCTCCAACAGCCGGAAGTATCCCTGATTCAACCCAACGTGAACTGCTTGCAGGCATTCCTGCCCTATGTGTACGGGAGGAAGATATTTGCGAATTAGAGAGGTTCGACGGGTTCCGCAACTGGCGCGACGATCCTACTATAAAAATTGGCGAGCCGTGGCCACTAGCAACTCACCAATGCCGTCGCTCGCTTGCAGTTTACGGAGCTCGCTCAGGTCTGCTTTCACTCGGAGCAAGTGCGCTGCAATTTAAACAACTAACAGAAGCAATGGCCTCGTATTATCGAAAAGACAGCATCTTTGCTGTTAATTTTCTCAATACGGATGATGCACAGAACTGGATGGATGAACTGGAGCACGAGCGCAGGGTAGCTCAGTTTATTCAATATGAGGCAGATGTGATAAATACCACTAATCGCCTGTGGGGTGGAGAGGGAAATCGCATCCAAGTAGCGCGCGATAAAGGCCAGCCTTTGGTTATTACTACAGATAGATTATTGACTCAAAGAAAATTTTTGAAAGGTGAAATGGTCTATAAGACCGGCCCAACTGGCGGCTGTACTAACACGGATCATTGCGACAAAATCGCGTTCACTAGCATTTTTGCGTGCCTCGATTGCGATAAATCAATTCTTGATGATAACCGCAGCCTGAAGAGTATCAAGCGCGGCGTGAATAACCTGAAACGCGAGCAGGCCCTGTTTAATCCAAAGAATCCGCAGTTCAAGCAACTTGAATCAGAAATCAACGCGCTGTACGAAAAGCTCGAAAAGCGTGGACTTCGTGAAAAAATGGAGGCGATGGGATGAGTGCTCTCGAAGATTACCGCGCCGCGCTACAGCGGCTAATCGCGGACAAAACGTTCAATGTTCCCAAGGGTTCTGCGATAAATAAGGATACGGTCGCTCTGGAGGCAGGTCGAAAGCGAGGTTCGATCAAAAAGAGCCGAGAGGAACATGCACAACTTATTGCCGAGATAGAGGCTGCTGCTGCCGCTCAGAATGAGCAAGCTAAGCCGACCCCTACTCAAGAAGTCGAGAAGCATAAAGCTCTTAAAAAGGCTGCTCAGGTCAAACTTGGAAGTCTAAAAGAGGATTACGAATTGGCCCTTACCAAGATCGTTTCGCTGGAGCACGAGAACCATATTCTTAAGGGGCAAATCCAGGAGCTTACCGAGGAAATTCGGAGGAACAATAAAATCGTTAGAATTACCGAAGCAAAAAACGCTCGTAAACTACATCCTAGTAAAGAATCCTAAGGAAGGTCTGAAGTAGCTGGGTATTTCGCGTCAACTTCAGCCCTTGCCGATTTTGAAAGCGGGCAATCGTGTTGCCGCTGACCGAAAACTGACCCAGTAGGGGCTGTTCTGCCGACTGAAAACTGACCCAGGTGTTCAACTGCTTCTGCTCAATTTTTGAGCAGGAGAACACAGGGTGATCAGTATGGAAATGATGGGCAAAATCCGCCGGATGTATTTCCGCGAC
>NZ_DJSX01000045.1:0-75159 GCF_002439135.1 Pseudomonas sp. UBA6323
CATCTTTGTGGTGGTCGTCATCACAGACGAAGAGGGGGGGCTGCCCCGGCCCTGGCCGGCCCGCGGCCGCGGGCCGCCGGAGCGGACCGGGAAGCGCCGGGCGCGCAGCCGCGAACGGCGGGCCAGTGTTCCTCCCCCCCCCCCCCCGCTGGGGGGAGGGGGGCCGGGGGAGAGGGCTGGCCTGGCTGACACCGTCATTCTCGACAACTCCGGCCCCCTGCCGCACACCGTCAGCCGCCTTTTGCAGCTGCTCGACGAGATGCGCCGATGCGCCTGACCCTGCTTGGCACCGGCGATGCCCGCCAAGTGCCCGTATACAACTGCAGTTGCCCGGCCTGCGATGCGGCGCGCGTCTATCCCTCGCGCCGGCGCGGCCCGTGCTGCGCGCTGATCGAATGCGGCGCGCAGCGCTGGCTGATCGACAGCGGCCTGACCGATCTTGCCGAACGCTTTGCGCCGCATAGCCTCAGTGGAATTCTGCAGACCCACTACCACGCCGATCACGCCCAGGGCCTGCTGCATCTGCGTTGGGGGCAGGGTTTGGTGATTCCGGTGCATGGCCCGGATGACCCGGATGGCCTGGCCGATCTGTACAAGCACCCTGGCATTCTCGATTTCAGCCAGCCGTTCGTGGCCTTCGAGCGTCGCCAACTGGGCGAACTGCAGGTCACCGCGCTACCGCTGACTCACTCCAAGCCAACCTTTGGGTACTTGTTTGAAGGGCCGGGGCTTGAGGGGCAGGTCAAGCGCATTGCCTACCTCACCGATACCGTTGGCGTACCCGAGGCCAGTTGCGCCGAGTTGCGGCGTGCGCCGCTGGATCTGCTAGTGCTGGATTGTTCCACCGCACCGCAACCCATCGCGCCGCGTAATCACAATGACCTGACGCGGGCGTTGGAGGTGATCGAGCGCTTGCGGCCCGCGAAGTCCGTGCTCACCCATATCGGCCACAGCTTCGACGCCTGGCTGCTCGATCACCCAGACGCCTTGCCGTCGGGAGTAAGCCTGGCCAGTGATGGTCTGGTGCTGTAGCCCGGATGCAATCCGGGGCCGCCCGACAGTCATTTTTGGATTGCATCGGGGCGACGGATTGGCTTGCGCTGCCGGTCAATCCAGCGGCAATTCCGTTGTCCGCTTCACTTCGCTCATGGCGATGTGCGAATGCGCTTCGTGTACGTGCGGGCGTTGCAGCAGGTGTTCGCGCAGGAAACGCTCGTAATCGGCGATGTCCCTGGCTACCACCTTGAGCAGGTAGTCCGAGCCGCCGGCCATGCTGTAGCACTCCAACACTTGCGGATAGCCGACCACGGCCTGTTCGAACTCGTCCAGATTGCCGCGACCATGGGCCGACAGTTTGATGTCGACGAACACCGTGATGCCGAAGCCCAGACGCTTGTGATTGAGTAGGGCGACCTTACGTTCGATCAGCCCTTCCTCCTGCATGCGATTGATACGTCGCCAGCAGGGCGATTGCGACAGTTCGACCTTTTCCGCCACTTCGGCTGCAGAAAGATCGGCATCGTGCTGCAGCAAGCGGAGAATCCGCCGGTCGATAGCGCTGAGCTTGTCCTGCATGATTGTTTCCATTTTCTTGTGATTGTTGGAAGGATCATGCGAAGTATTGTCTCTGCTACTCGAAAATAGAAAGAAAAAAGCGGAACCCTCCGGTCATGCTTTAGGCAAATCCGTCGCAGCGATCCTGCGACCGGACTCAACGGAGCGTGTCTACCGTCGCGCTCCTTGTGCTCGCCATAAGAATAAAAGGAGCGCTCCATGTCACTGGCCGAAATCCGCCTGGATGACAAATACCGCCTCGCGACTGGTCACCTCTACCTGACCGGCACTCAGGCGCTCACCCGCCTGCCCATGCTGCAGAAGCAGCGTGACGCCGTCTTCGGACTCAATACCGCATGCTTTATCTCCGGCTATCGCGGCTCGCCCCTGGGCGGCCTGGACAAGAGCCTGTGGGACGCGCGCGAGTACCTGAAGGAAAACCACATCCACTTCCAACCCGGCGTCAACGAAGAGCTGGGCGCCACCGCCGTATGGGGCAGCCAGCAGGCCAACCTGTTCCCCGGCGCGCGCTATGACGGCGTGTTCGCCATGTGGTATGGCAAAGGGCCGGGCGTTGATCGCAGCGGTGATGTGTTCAAGCACGGCAACTCGGCCGGCGTTTCCAAGCATGGCGGCGTGCTGCTGCTGGCCGGTGACGACCATGGCTGCAAGTCCTCGACTATCGCGCATCAGAGCGAGCACGCCTTCATCGCCGCGTCGATCCCGGTGCTCAACCCGGCCAACGTCCAGGAAGTGTTGGATTACGGCATCATCGGCTGGGAGCTGTCGCGCTACAGCGGCTGCTGGGTGGCGCTGAAGACCATCGCCGAGAACGTCGATTCCTCGGCCGTGGTGGACGTTGACCCGCTACGCATCCAGATTAAGATTCCCGAGGATTTCCAGCTGCCGGAAGACGGCGTTCACATCCGCTGGCCCGATCCCCCCCTGGCGCAGGAAAAGCGCCTCAACGTGTACAAGATCTACGCTGCCCGGGCCTTCGCCCTGGCCAACAACCTCAACCAGGTCAAGCTGGATTCGCCCAACCCGCGCCTGGGCATCATCACCACCGGCAAGTCCTACCTCGACGTGCGCCAGGCTCTGGACGACCTCGGTCTGGACGAAGCGCTGTGCGCCAAGGTCGGTTTGCGCGTGCTCAAGGTGGGCATGAGCTGGCCGCTGGAGCCGGTCTCGGTGCACCAGTTCGCCGAAGGCCTGGATGAAATCCTGGTGGTGGAAGAGAAACGCAGCATCATTGAAGACCAGCTCACCGGTCAGCTCTATAACTGGCCGGTCGGCAAACGCCCACGGGTGGTTGGCGAGTTCGACGAAGAGGGTAATTCGCTGTTGCCGAACCTGGGCGAGCTGACTCCGGCCATGATCGCCCGGGTGATCGCCAAGCGCCTGGCGCCGATCTACAGCAGCCCGACCATCGAAGAGCGCCTGGCCTTTCTCGATGCCAAGGAGAAGGCCCTGGCCGCGCCCAAACACAAGACTGCGCGTACCCCGCATTTCTGCTCGGGTTGCCCGCATAACAGCTCGACCAAGGTGCCGGAAGGCAGCCGCGCTCTCGGCGGTATCGGTTGCCACTACATGACTCAGTGGATGGATCGCAGCACCGACACCTTCACCCAGATGGGCGGCGAGGGCGCGACCTGGATCGGCCAGGCGCCGTTCACCGACACGCCGCACGTATTCCAGAACCTCGGCGACGGCACCTACTTCCACTCCGGCCATCTGGCCCTGCGTGCGGCTGTGGCTGCCGGGGTCAACATCACCTACAAGATTCTCTACAACGATGCGGTGGCCATGACCGGCGGCCAGCCCATCGACGGCGAGCTGCGCATCGACCAGCTCAGCCAGCAGGTGCATGCCGAGGGCGTCAAACGCATCGCCCTGGTCAGCGACGAGCCGGACAAGTACCCGACCCGCGCCACCTTCGCACCCGGTGTGACCTTCCATCACCGCCGCGAGCTGGACGCCGTGCAGCGCGAATTGCGCGAATTCAAGGGCGTTTCGGTGATCCTCTACGACCAGACCTGCGCCACCGAGAAACGCCGTCGGCGCAAGCGCGGCAAGATGGTCGACCCGGCCAAGCGCGCCTTCATCAACCCGGCGGTGTGCGAGGGTTGTGGCGACTGCAGCGTGAAATCCAACTGCCTGTCGGTGCTGCCGCTGGAGACCGAACTGGGGCGCAAGCGCGAGATCGACCAGAGCGCCTGCAACAAGGACTTCAGCTGCCTCGAAGGCTTCTGCCCGAGCTTCGTTACCGTGCATGGAGGCAGCCTGCGCAAGCCAGAGGCCGTTGGCCTGGGTGCGCTGTTCATCGCCTTGCCGGAGCCGAAGCAACCGGCTCTGAGCCGGCCCTGGAACATCCTCCTGCCGGGTGTCGGCGGTAGTGGCGTGACCACCGTCGGTGCGCTGCTGGGCATGGCCGCGCACATCGAAGGCAAGGGCTGCACCGTGCTCGATCAGGCTGGGCTGGCGCAGAAGTTCGGCCCGGTGATCACCCACATCCGCATCGCCGCGCGGCAGAGCGACATCTACGCGGTGCGCATTGCTGCGGGGGAAACCGACCTGCTGCTGGGCTGCGACCTGGTGGTGTCGTCCAGTGAAGAGGCACTGGCCAAGCTCAACGACAAGATCGCCCATGCGCTGATCAACAGCCATGAAGCGGCCACTGCCGAGTTCACCCGCAACCCGGACGCCCAGGTGCCCGGCGCGGCCATGCGTGAGGCGATCAGCGAGGCGGTGGGTGAGGGCAAGACCCGTTTCGTCGATGCCACGCGCTTGGCCACTCGCCTGCTCGGTGACAGCATCGCCACCAACCTGTTCATGCTGGGCTATGCCTATCAGCGCGGTCTGGTTCCCGTGTCAGCCGACGCGATCAACAAGGCCATCGGGCTCAATGGCGTGGCCGTGCAACTCAATCAGCAGGCTTTCCTCTGGGGCCGCCGCGCTGCGCATGACCTGGCCGCGGTGGAGAAAGTTGCTGCGCCCAAGGTGGTCGAAGCGCCGCATTGCAGCACGCTGGAGGAGATCGTCGAGGACCGCGCTCAGCGACTGACCGCTTACCAGAACGCCGCCTATGCCCAGCGCTATCGCGAACTGGTCGGGCGCGTGCGCAAGGCCGACACCGATGCCGAGCAGCGCCTGAGCAAGGCCGTCGCGCGTTATTACTTCAAGCTGCTGGCCTACAAGGACGAGTACGAAGTGGCGCGGCTTTACAGCGATGCGACCTTCCGCAAGCAGCTCGAAGCGCAGTTCGAAGGCGATTACCGCTTGCAGTTCCATCTGGCGCCGAGCTGGCTGAGCAAGCCGGATGCCGTTACCGGCGAACCGCGCAAGCGCAGTTTCGGCCCCTGGATGCTAAAGGCCTTCGCGGTGCTGGCGCGCTTCAAGTTCCTGCGTGGCAGCGCCCTCGATCCGTTCGGCCACAGTGTCGAACGTCGCCTGGAACGCGAACTGATCGAGGAATACGAGGCCAACGTGGCCTATCTGCTCGCCGAGCTCAATACCGGCAACTACCGCACGGCAGTGGCGCTGGCCGAGATTCCTGAGCAGATCCGCGGCTACGGTCATGTGAAGGAAGCGGCGCTGGCCAAGGCGCGCGAGCAGGCGACGCAGCTCAAGGCACGCCTGACCGTCAGCGAGATCGCCGCGGTGCAGTTGTTCGAACCGGCTGCCTGAGCTTCAACCCCATCCCCTTTGCCACCCACTCCCGTGCGGGGGAGGGGCGGCTTTTATATCCGAGGTAATCCGATGTCCGTTTTCAATCACGTCGACTTCGATCAGCACGAACAGGTGGTCTATGGCCACGACAAAGCCAGCGGCCTGAAAGCCATCATCGCCATCCACGACAGCACTCTCGGCCCGGCTCTGGGCGGCTGCCGCATGTGGAACTACGCCACGGAAGAAGAGGCGCTGCGCGACGTGCTGCGTCTGTCACGCGGCATGACCTACAAGTCGGCGCTGGCGCGCTTGCCGCTTGGTGGCGGCAAGGCGGTGATCATCGGTGACCCGCATCACGGCAAGAGCGAAGCGCTGTTCCAGGCCATGGGCGATTTCGTTGACAGCCTCGGCGGGCGCTACGTCACCGCGGCGGATTCCGGTACCGGCGTGGCCGAAATGCGCATCATGGCCGAGCGCACCCGCCATGTGGCCGGCGCCGGGCAGCGCGAGGCCTTCGATGGCGGCAGCCGCGATGGCGACCCGTCGCCCTCGACCGCCTACGGCGTGTTCATCGGCATCCAGGCGGCCGTGGCGCATCGCCTGGGGCGTAAGGATCTCGATGGCCTGCGCGTGGCCATCCAGGGCGTGGGCCAGGTCGGCTTCGGCCTGGCCAAGCTGCTCAAGGAGGCCGGTGCGCAGCTGTGGGTGACGGACATCGTCGAAGCCAACGTGCAGCGCGCCGTCAGCCAGTTGGGCGCCACTGCGGTCGGCCAGCACGAGATCTACCGCCTCGACGTGGACGTGTTCGCGCCGTGCGCGCTGGGCGCGATCATCAACCTGCAGAGCCTCGAAGCCCTGCGGGCGCCGATCATCGCCGGTGCGGCCAACAACCAGCTGGCCGATGCCAGTCTGGCCGAGCTGCTGCGCCGCCGTGAGTGCCTGTATGCGCCGGACTATGCGATCAACGCCGGCGGCATCATCGACGTCTGCTACGAGCGCACCGGTGGCAGCGCGGGCGAACTCAAGGCACATATCGAAAGCATCGGTCCGACCCTGACGGAAATCTTCCAGCGCGCCGAGCGCGAAGGCGCGACCACTACCGCGATTGCCGACCGCATGGCGCTGGAGCGTTTGCGCGGTGGCGTGCAGCCTGTGCGTGCGGCAGCGGTCGCCAAGGTGGTTTCCCAGGGTTGGCAGCGTTAGGAAGTGAGCGGTGGCGACATGACAAATCTGCCCGCCGCCGCTAAGATGCGGCCCGGCCGTTATCAATACGGCCGTGTCCCCTTAGTTCAACGGATAGAATAAGCCCCTCCTAAGGGCTAGATGCTGGTTCGATTCCAGCAGGGGACGCCATCGACTCAGTAGTGAAAAAGCCGGCTCTTGCAGCCGGCTTTTTCGTTGCTGGCCTCCTGTCTGGCAGCCAGTGCGTTTGGTCGACTCAGGCGTATTCCAATTCCTGGTCCGAGCGTTGCGCGGGCAGCAGATCCAGAGTGCGAGTATGCAGGGCTTCCAGCGAGGCTCGATGACCGACGCTGATGACGATAGCGTCCGGTAAGGCGTGGCGCAGTTGTGTGTAGCAGCGCCTTTCGCTTTTTTCATCCAGAGCCGAACTGCTTTCATCGAGGAACAGTATCCGAGGGCGTAACAGCAGTGCGCGCACGAAGGCGCAGCGCTGTTGTTCACCGATGCTCAGCGTCTGTGACCAGTCGAGCTCGTCATCCAACCGTGCACTCAGGTGGTCGAGGTCGCATTGCTGCATCACCTCCAGCAGGCGGGGATCGTCTTGCGGAAGCGGCGCTGAGGGATACCAGAGCATATCGCGCAGGGTGCCAAGGGGCAGGTAGGGTTTCTGCGCCAAGGTAAGGGTGCTGCCCAGGTCGTAGCGTGCCACGCCGCTGGCATGGCTCCATATACCGGTCAGCGCTCGGATCAGAGTCGACTTGCCGAAGCCTGACGGTGCCCGGATCAGCAGGCTATCTCCGGGTTGCAGGCGCAGGTCGAAGTCAGTGAGCAGCGTCTGGCCATCCGGCAGCCAGAGCGACAGTCCGGTGGCTTCGAAGCCTTCGCTGTCGTGCTCGAGGCGGACGCCGCATTCATCACCAACCTGATTCAGACGCCGTTGGAAACCGATCAGGCGGTCGACCACGGCTTTCCATTCGGCGACCTCGGGAAACACCTTGACCAGATAGGCCATGGCCTCGTGCACCTCGCCAAAGGCTGCGCTGAGCTGGGTCAGGCGGCCGAGGGGGAAAGCACCAGCGAAGAACTGCGGGGCCATGATGAACATGGGAATGATCATGGCGCTGCGCATGTAGAAGGTGGAGTAGCCGAGCACGATCTTCTGCTGTTTCACCAGGGACCAGAAGTTCTCCAGCGCGGCGCCCAGGCGCTGGCTGAAACGGGCATGCTCTTCGCTCTCGCCCCGATACTGGGCCACGGCTTCGGCGTTTTCGCGCAGGCGCATCATGGCGAAGCGAAAATCCGCTTCGCGACGTTGCTGGATGAAATTCAGACGTGGCAATGCGCGCCCCAGCCAGAAGGCGCCGCCGGTGCCGAGGATGGAGTAGAGCAGCGCTGCCCATACCAGCAGGCCGGGGATCACCAGTTCTTCGCCCGCGAAGGGAATGCGCACCAGGCTCGATGCCTGCCAGAGGATGTGCAGGAAGGAGAACAGCGAAACCAGAGCAGTCATCAGGCCCAGGCTGAGCTTCAGCGACAGGGTGATGAGCAGGTTGATGTCGTCGGCGATGCGCTGGTCGGGGTTGTCGGTTTCCGGAACCGTAAGCTGCAGCTTGAGATAGCGATGGCGCTGCAGCCACTGCTGCAGGGTGTTCTCGGTGGCCCAGCGGCGCCAACGCAGAGTGAGTTTCTGCTGGAAATGGAAGGCGGCCACGGTGAAGGTGGCCAGGCCCAGTTGCAGGAAGAGGAACTGCACGCCACCAATTAGAAAGGCGTCGTAATCCAGCGCCTGCAGGGCGTTGTAGAAGTGCAGGTTCCAGAAGTTGTACAGCAGGTTGACCCCGACCAGGCACAGGTTCATCAGGATCGTGCCGAACAGTAGCAGGAAGGCGGGGCGTTTTTCTGCAGACGACCAGAAGGGCCGGGCGAGCAACCAGAAATCACGTAATGTCTGCATGTGGCCTCGAGTTGCCCGGCGTCAAACGCGTTGAGTTTATAGAGGGGGGCCTATACCATCAACGCTAATCGTTCTCATCATTTACCCATAACGGTGGAGGCCAGCCATCGAATTTCCGGACTGGCTTTGCCTAGCATGGCCACCCATCCAGCGTGTGATACAGGTCGAGCGCCAGGGGCTGGCGTCGGTCGCGCTGCCTGATTTGGCTGAAACGAGTGTGTTGCACCCCATGCTCGAACGCTTTGCCAAAGGCTATCCCGGTATCAAGCGCCCTCCAGTCGCCTCTCAATGGTCAATGAATTACCTCAGCGTGATGTTGCCGGCCATGCTGGCGGCTGTATTGACGCGCGAGCGGGGCATTGCCTTCTGGGAGCATGAGGTCGCGTTGCTGCATGAGGCGGGCCAGCCACGGGCGCTGTTGCTGCCGACACCGCCAACCTGGCTTGCCGCCGAGCAGCGCGATGACTATTGGGCGCGCCTGCTGCATGAGCATCTGGAGCCATTGTTCGCCAGTATTGCAGCCTGGGGTGGATTGGCACCGAAGGTACTCTGGGGCAACTTTGCTGCCATCTGGGACGGCGCCTTCGCACGCATTGACGCCAAGCTGGAGCGTGAAGGTTTCGCCGAGGCCCACCGCTGGCTGGAGCGCGCGGTGGTCGCCGAGGGTCGCATCAAGCCGAGAAGTCTGCAGTGGATGGTCGATTCACCGGCGCCCGAGGTCTGCGCGCGCATTCCCCTACGCCGTCATTGCTGTCTGCACTATCAGCTGCATGCACCAGTGCCCGGTGAGCCTCAGGTACTGTGCGAGTCCTGCCCAAAGCTGCATCGTCTGCCCGAGGCCGAGCAGGCAAGTTACTTGCGGCAGATTTATCAACACTGAGTGCATCTTGCTTGAAGCGACCTTCGTTAGAGCCCATGAACGCTTGCCTCGATAACGCTGCCCTGATCCACCTTGATCATCCGATCGGCCAAATTGAAGTAGGCGTCGTCATGAGAGATCACGATCACCAGTTTTCCGCGCTGGCGCAGATCAGGAAGGATCTTGGTGTAGAAGAAGCGCTTGAACACCGGATCCTGATCCGCTGCCCACTCATCGAACAGATAACAGGGACGGTCGTCTAGGTAGGCGGCCAGCAGGGCCAGGCGCTTGCGCTGGCCGGTGGACAGATCGAGGGTGGACAGGCGACCGCCTTCGATGTTGACCTTGTGCGCCAGTTGCAGGTGCGCCAGATAGTCACGGGCTTGCTGCATCAGGTGTGGGTCATCGCCGTCGAGCAGGTGCTCGAACAGGCAGAAGTCGGTGAAGATCGCCGAGAAATGCTGACGGTACAGATGATTCTGGGTGCTCGCAGACACCTGCTCGTCGAGCAGCAGGTCGCCGCCTTCGGGTTGATAGAGCCCGGTCAGCAGCAGGGCCAGGGTGGTCTTGCCGCTGCCGTTGCCGCCGGTGATGAAGACCACCTCGCCAGCGTGCAATTCGAGGTCGAACGGGCCGAGGGTGAAACGGCCGTCCTCCCCCTCGCGGTAATAGCTGTGGCGCACCTCGCGGCATTGCAACCGTGCTACGTGCCGGGCCGGCGACAGGCCGTCCGCCGGTGCGCCGGCGACTTCCAGCTGCCCTTCGAGTGCGCGGATCTTGCGCAGCGAGACGCTGGCCCGGCCCAGGGTGGGCAGGGCATTCATCATTTCGGACAGCGGCGTGATCATATACAGCAGGGTGAGGATGTAGCCGGTCACCAGCGCTGCGCTGAGCTCGATGAACTGCGGGGCGACGAACAGCACCGTGCCGATCAGCAGGTAGAAGATGCAGTTACCCCAGTTGAGCACCAGGGCGTAGATGCTCATGCCGCGCACGAAGTCGCGGCGGTACTGCTGGCTGATGGGGTAGAGCAGGCGCTCGAAGAACTGCAGGCGCCGCGCGTGGTTGAGCTGCAGCTCCTTGCTGCCGTCGGTGAGCAAGCGGTACTGGTCGAACAACTGATCCTTCAGTTCGCGTGCCTTGCCGATGGAGGTCAATGCCTTGCGCTGTGGCCAATGGAAGCTGGCCGCGCCGAGCAGGATCAGCGCCGCCGTGAGTACCAGCAGCGGAAGGCTGAGCCAGGCCAGGTAGCCCAGGCAGGCCAGTACGATGCCGCTGTTGACCAGCAGGATGGGCACCAGCTCGACGGCCTGGCTGATGGTTTGCGTGTCGTCGGTGAGCATCGCCAGTAGGCGGTGCTTGCCCAGGCGTTGCAGGCGTGGATAGGGCGTATCGATCAGCTTGCCGCTCAGATGCAGGCGCATGTCGCTGACTGCGGTTTGCCCCAGACGCAGCAGGCTCACGTCGGAGACGATGCGTGCACTTACCACCAGACCCACGAGGCCGGCGAACAGCAGCCCATCGACCGGGCGCAGCTGGTTGAAGCCGGCCAGGGAGTGGTTGATGTTGGCGATCAGCCCGGCAGCTGCCAGGCCGCAGACCAGACCGGTGGCGGTGGCGATCAGCAGGGTGCGCCAGGAACGTCGCGCCAGTAGCAGTAACAGATCCATTTCCGATGATCATCCAGTGAGTGAATGAGGCTGGGCAGAATGCTGCTCTTGGCTATAAAAGCAAATCATTCTTGTAAAGAATGCAAATTATGTTGAAATGATATCGATTTATATTCCGGCACTTTGTCGGGATTGGGGGAGGTTGGAGCATTTCGTTGCGGCCTTCAGGATCCAAATAAGACCCATGAGAACCAGGGCTCGATGATCATATTCAAGAAGAGCACGTTGGCATTGGCTGTCGCGTCCAGCCTGATAGCTGTCACTGCGGCAATGGCAGCCGAAGAACCCAGCGCAGAGAAGGCGCTGGAATTGAAGGAAGTGGTGGTTACTGGCGAGAAGATCCAGCGTAGCCAGGACAGGACACTCTCCAGTGTCGCAGTCGTGACTGCCGAGGATATTCGCAGCCACGGAGATCAAGATCTCCAGGGGGTGCTGGATCGCACTCCGGGCGTTTACGCCCAGTCGGGCAACGAGAACTGGGGGATTCGTGGTATTCCGGTGAGCGGATTCGATGATCAGGGGCCGGCTGCCATGAATGGTGCGGTCTCGGTGTATGTCGACGATGCGCTACAAGTCAACAGGCTGCTCACCCACAACCCCATTCAGCTCTGGGATATGGAGCAGGTGGAAATCTATCGTGGCGCCCAGTCGACCACCCAGGGACGTAACTCCCTGGCTGGCGCCATCATCATGAGAAGCAAGGATCCGACCTTCGATCCCGAGTTTTCGGTGAGAAGCAATGCCGGCAAGTATGGAGAGCGTGGTGCTTCGGCGATGGCCAACGGCACCCTGATTGACGGCCTCGTCGCGGGCCGTCTGGCTGTCGATTACCAGACCTCTGACGGCTATATAGAAAATGAATTCCTGGACATGGACGCCAACCAACTGCGTTCGTCCAACATCCGCGGCAAGTTCCTCATTCTGCCGTCCGACGATATGGATCTGCTGTTGACCTTCGCGCGCACCAAGCAGCGCAGCGGCCTCAATGCTACGGCCGCGTCCAACGGCAAGCCCGATTACTACAGCATTTACGAGAATACCGAGACCTACAACACGCTGAACCAGAACACCGCCACGGCCAAGCTGGACTATCGCCTGGATGATTTCTGGACCCTGACCAGTGTGACATCCGGAACCTGGTCGAAGTACGACTCCATCCTCGACTTCGACCGCACTACTGCGGCTAATCCCACCCAGACCGCACCTCGTCATCATGAGCAAAGCCTGGGCAGCCAGGAGTTTCGTCTGGGCTATGCCGCCGATCGCGTCGATGGCGTAGTGGGCGTTTATCTGGGACGCTCCAAGGGCGAGATCGACGATCAACTGGTCAACAATGGCACGGTGTTGTTGAACCAGAAAGGCGAGATCAATATCAGGAGCCAGGCCTTGTTTGGTGAACTCAACTGGGAGTTCGTGGACGACTGGCAACTGATCACGGGGCTGCGCTGGGATCACGAGAAGAACAACACCAAGATCAATTACCCGGTCCGTGTGGTTTCCGTTACAGATCCTGTCGTTGATGAAGACATCAGCTCCAGCGTGCTGCTGCCGAAGATCGGCATCAGTCATGACCTCACCGAGAACCAGGTACTCGGCCTGACCTGGCAGCGTGGCTACCGCAGCGGTGGTGTGAACATTCGCAGCCGCGCTCTTCACGATAGCTACGACCCCGAGTTCACCAGCACCTATGAGCTGGCCTGGCGCGGTAACTGGCTGGATCGCCGACTGCGTACCACTGCAAATCTCTACCACACCACCTGGAAAGACCAGCAGGTGTCGTTCCGCAATATTGCTGACGGCACCACGCAGGTATCCAACGCTGCCGACAGTCGGATGATCGGCCTGGAGTTCTCTGCCGAATACTTGGTGACCTCGCAATTGCTGGTCAATGCCGGCTTCGCCTACAACGACACCAAGTACAAGTCCTTTGTCCGCGATGGTGTGGATCTCAGCGGCTACGAGTTCGTCTATGCGCCGAAAAGGATGGCAAACGTGGGAGCCAACTATACGTTCGGTAATGGATTGATGATCGGCGGCGATGTCATTTACCAGGGGCGCAGTATCTCCAACTTCGACGCCAACGGAGCTCGCGAAATAACCAAGGTACGTCGTAACGACAGCGTCACGCTGGTGAATCTCAATGCCGAGTTCCCGATCGGCAATCTGACGCTTAGCGGCTATGTTCACAACCTGTTCGATGAGCAGTACATCACCAACAATCAGAGCGACAGCCTGCTCGATGTCGGTGCGCCGATGACCTTGGGAGTGGCCGCCCGTTACGACTTCTAAACCTAGCCGGGCGGTGGCCACGCCACTGCCCCAGTTTTCTTTCAGCGGACTGCCTCACCCAGCGCGAGGTGGCGACTCGGCTGGGCACTTCGCCTGCGCTCATCAACTTGATTTTGCGCGATACCCTAGGGCATTGCCGCGTACGACTCGATGGGCAGTGCTCGCGCAACTGCCCTTGGCCAAGAGGTTCTGAATGAAGCTGCTGCGTCTGGTTTTCCACGAATACCGCTGGTCCATCGCGCTGGTGCTGGCGCTCAGCCTGAGTAGTGCGTTGCTCAGCGTGGCTGTGATCGCCTTCATCAATCAACGCATGCTTAACCCAGCGAGCAATCCGGGTGTGGCGCTGGGGCAGTTCGTCGCCTTGCTGGCGCTGCTGCTGGTGCTGGCCTCGGCTGCGCAGCTGTCGCTGACGGCGCTGGGCCACCGCTTCGTCTACCGCATGCGGCGGGCGTTGGTGAAGCGGGTGCTGGACACCAGCATCGAACGCCTGGAGATCATCGGTGGCTCCAACATCATCGCCAGCCTGTCCAGCGACATCCGCAACATCACCCTGGCCTTCGTGCATCTGCCCGAACTGATCTATGGCAGCGTGCTGACGTTGGCGGCATTCGCCTATCTGGCCTGGCTCTCGCCCGGCCTGTTCGTCACCACGCTGTTGTGGATGAGCTTCACCCTCGGCGTCGGCTGGCTGCTGGTCGGTCGGCTCAATCACCACCTGCGCATGTTGCGTGAGTCCGAGGATCGTCTCTACGGGGACTACCAAGCAGTGATCGATGGGCGTAAGGAGCTGACCCTCAACCGCGACCGCGCGCAGCGTCTGTACGAAGACGAGTTCGACCTCAGCGCGCGCGCCTATCGCGATCACGTGACCCTGGCCGACCGTTACCACGGCCTGGCCAGCAACTGGGCCAACATCATGGTGCTGGGCACCATCGGCCTGGTGTTCTACCTGGCCAACGGTCTGGGGTGGGCCTCCACGGCGGTGGCCTCGACCTATGCGCTGACCATTCTGTTCATGCGCACGCCGCTGGTCTCGGCGGTGGCGGCGATCCCGGCGCAGATTGCCGGACGCGTGGCGCTGGACAAGGTCGAATCGCTGGCACTGGCGCCACATGTCGAGGCCTTCGAGCATCCGGCCGACCCCTTGAGTGGCCAGTGGCAGGTGCTGGAATTGCATGAGGTGGAATACCGTTATCCGGCGCAGGATGGCGAGCCCGGCTTCGATGTCGGGCCTGTCAGCCTGCGCCTGGAGCGTGGCGAGACGGTGTTTCTGGTCGGCGGCAACGGCAGCGGCAAGTCGACTCTGGCGCGTCTGCTTACGGGGCTGTACGTCCCGCTGCGTGGCGAGATTCGCATCGACGGGCGGACGCTTGGGCTGCAGGAGTGGCCCGCCTATCGTCAGCTGTTCGCGTCGGTCTTCACCGACTATCACCTGTTCTCGCAGTTGCTTGGTCCGCACGGCGTGGCGGCGACGGATGAGGAGCTCGAGCACTGGCTGGAAAGCCTGCACATGCGCCACAAGGTGCAAGTGGCCGCAGGGCGCCTGCGCGATACGCGCCTTTCTGCCGGTCAGCGCAAGCGTCTGGCACTGCTGCTGGCGCTGCTGGAGGCGCGCGACATCCTGCTGCTCGATGAGTGGGCCGCCGATCAGGATCCGCTATTCCGTCAGGTGTTCTACCGCGAGTTGTTGCCGCAGTTGAAGGCCGCCGGCAAGACCGTATTCGCCATCAGCCACGACGATCACTATTTCGATCAGGCCGATCGCCTGCTGAAGATGGATGGCGGGCTGCTTCATGAGCTGCAGGGCGAACATCGCGCCCAGGCCAGTCGCAATGCGCTGCTGGAGATCGGTGGCGCCGCCCATTCTTGAGCACTGATCGCCACGCTGGCGGAGGGCCAGTCATCAGAAACCGGACTGCCGTCCGTGCTCGGCTATTTCAGAGTTTGCCCATGCACATTGGTTCTTCATGGACCCTTTGTCGGATGCTGGCAAAGTTCTTTCAAATTGCCATCTAAATGATAAGGGTTGCTATTTAGTTTTAGCTTGGTATTGGTTAGGCTAGCGAGCGTTTTTTGACAGGCCAGCGGATTGGCTGGCGGGATCAGGGGGAGAACATGATGTCGAAGGCAGTGCAGGGTGCTGGACGTTTTCAACTGAAATGCCTGGCTGTGGTGATTGCCGCCACATGTCACGGGATGGTTCATGCGCAAGATGATCAGGTGACGCTGCCGGCGCAGACGGTCACTGGTGAACAGGACCGCCCACAAGGTCCGGATTACGGCTACAAGGCTGAGAAAAGCCTGACCGCCAGCAAGACCAGCACGCCGCTGTCAGAGACGCCGCGTTCGGTGTCCGTGGTGACCCGCAAGCGCATGGAAGATCAGAAGTCGCAGACCCTCACAGAGGTCCTGGGATATGTGCCAGGTATCTTCGCTCCTCCGTTTGCCGTGGGGGACGGCCTGGCCGGAGACTACTTCTTTATCCGTGGTTTCAATGCCACCGACTACGGCTATGGCCTGCTGCGTGACGGTTTGCGCGTGCAGGGTAACCGCTACGACACCACCAGCGAGCCTTATGGTCTGGAACGGGTGGAAGTGTTTCGCGGGCCGACCTCGATCCTCTATGGCGAGAACGCACCGGGTGGCCTGGTCAATCTGGTCAGCAAGCGCCCGACCGCTGCTTCGCAGGGTGAAGTGCAGCTCAGCTATGGCTCCAATGATCGTCGCCAGCTAAACCTGGACGTTTCCGGGCCGTTGAACGCCAGCGGCAATGTGCTGGGGCGTGTGGTGATGGTCGGTCGTGAGGCCGATACCCAGGTCGATCATGTGCAGGACAACCGCATCTATATTGCCCCGTCGCTGACGCTGAACTTCGACGACTTCAACAGCCTGACCCTGCTGTCGACCTACCAGAAGGACCGCACCAAGCTGGAGCTGGGCCTGCCGGCAGCCGGTACGCTGCTGAGTAACCCCAATGGCAAGATCGACAAGGACACCTTCCTTGGCAACAAGGACTGGAACACCTTCGAGCGCGAAGTCTGGACCCTAGGCTACGAGTTCACCCACCGCTTCAATGACGACTGGCAGTTCCGCCAGAATTCGCGCTACATGCAGTCGCGGATCCAGCGTAATGAAACCTGGCCAGTTAGTAATTTGAATAATAATGGCTTTGGTACGAATCTGACGCTGCAGGCTTATGATCGCTACAACAAATCCATCACTTATTCGCTGGATAACCAGCTCGAAGGCAAGTTCGACACAGGTGCTCTGGAGCATACGTTGCTAGTCGGTGCGAGTTTCGACCGTACTTCCTTCAATCAGGATTGGAATGCGGGGTTCGGCCCGTCGATCGACGTATTCGATCCGGTCTGGACCAGTGAGCCGACCACGCCGATCAGCGTTCAAAATACCTTGCTGACTCAAAATATGCAGGGTGTTTATAGCCAGCTTCAGAGTAAATACGAGAACTGGATATTTCTTCTGGGTGGCCGCTACGATTGGGTCGATAGTGATTTTCGCAACAAACTAGCACCAGCTAATGACGTAAGCTCCAAGGATGAGAAATTTACTTGGCAGACTGGTGCGATGTACCAGTTCGATAATGGCTTGTCACCCTATGTCAGCTATTCCACCTCATTTGTCCCGGTGCAGCAGACCACCAGTGAGCGTCCTCTCGACCCAATCATAGCCGAGCAATATGAAGTGGGTCTGAAGTACGAACCCAAGGGCTGGAACACCATGTTCACCGCTGCAGTATTCGATCTGCGGAAAGAAGATGATGTTTATACCGAGAATAATCTGCCTCGTCAGGTGGGAGAGAGTCGATCCAAGGGGCTTGAGTTGGAAGTCAATAGTGACATCACTGCCAACCTGAATGTCACGGCCGCCTATACCTACACTGACGTTCGAATTACCAAGGACGCGCCAAATTCTCTTGTAGAAGGTAAGCAGATGACCGGCGTACCGCGCAACCAGGCATCGATCTGGGCCAACTACCGCTTCCTCGATGGTGCGCTGCGCGGCCTGCGTCTGGGCGGTGGCGTGCGTCACTTCGACAGTACCTTTGCTTATACCGCCGAAACTCTCTACGGCAAGCTGGACACCGGCGACGTCACTCTGGTCGATGCCGCCATCGGCTACGACATCGACGAGCACTGGTCGGTCGACCTCAACGCCAAGAACGTCTTCGATAAGGAGTACGTGGCAGGCTGCAACAATGCCGGGCGTTGCTACTGGGGCGACGAGCGTACCTTCCTCGGTACGGTGTCGATGCGCTGGTAAGCGGCAACCAAGTGAGCAAACCAAGGCGAGGGGGACACCCTTCGCCTTTTTGCATATGTAAGGACAACGGATGACGAGTTTGAGTCGCCCTGGGCAGCCAGCCGCTGCACGCGGTTTCGGTCATGTTGGCCTGGCGCTGCTGGGACTCGCGCTGCTGCTGGTGATGCTGCTGTGGCAAGGCGTGTTGCGCCATCCCTGGCCGACAGCCGAGGCCTGGCTGGCACCGTTGTCGTCGGCGCCATCGCTCGATGGCCTGCTGCTATGGTGGACCCAACTGCCACGCGCCTTCGCCGGTGTACTGGTGGGCGCTTGCCTGGGCGTCTCCGGGGCGATCATGCAACTGATCACGCGCAACCCGCTGGTGTCGCCGGATCTGCTCGGTATCACCGCCGGGGCGCAACTGGGCGTCATTCTCGGCATGCTCCTGCCCAGCGCCCTCGGTCTGCCGCTGGTCTTCGTCGGCGGCCTGCTGGCGGCTCTGTTCACCTTCCTCATGGCCGGCGGCTGGAACACTTCACCGCTGCGCCTGACCCTGGCCGGGGTGGCGGTGGCGCAGACCTTCGCCGCGCTGATCGCGCTGTTTCTCAGCCTCAACGACCAGGCCGCGATGGTGGTAGCGCTGTGGAACACCGGTTCGCTGCAGCAATTGGGCTGGGGCGCGATGCACCCGGCCCTGTACCTGTTGCCGATGATGGCCTTGGCGCTGCTGTTGCTGATGCGACCGCTGAACCTCGCGGTGCTGGGCGATGGGCAGATGCGCTCGCTGGGGCTGTCGCCGGCCTGGCTGAAAGGGCTGAGCATCGTCTTGGGCAGTCTGCTGGCCGCGTTGGCCATTCATCTGGCCGGGCCGCTGGGTTTCATCGGGCTTATCACGCCGAACCTGTTGCGCTTTGCCTTTGCCGTGGTGCGACCTTCCCGGTTGATTCCCTTGTGCGCGATCTGGGGAGCGCTGCTGACGATGCTCGCCGATGCGCTGGTGGCGGCCGTCGAGCCCTGGTTCCAACTGCCGCTGGGGGTGCTGTCGGCCATTCTCGGTTCGCTGGCGATCCTCTTGCTGCTGCGCTACGGGCGCAGCGCGCCGGTGGCGGCGGTTACGGCGAGCATGCCGGGCGAGAACCGGGCCAGGCGCATGCCGCTGTGGTCGTTCGTCGTGCTTACCGTGCTGATCTGCCTGGTGTTGCTGATAGCGGGTACGGCGCAGGGCGAGTCGGGCGTCTGGGCGTTCTGGCAGCGGGTCTGGGCCGGCGAACCCATGGCCATGACGCTACTCGATCTGCGCTTGCCGCGTCTGCTGGTGGACATGGCCGCCGGAGCACTGCTGGCAACCGCCGGCATGCTGCTGCAGGCGGTAACGCGCAACCCGCTTGCCGGCCCGGAAATCCTCGGGGTGAGCCAGATGGCGGCGCTGGTGGTGCTGCTGGCACTGATCTTCATGCCCGAACTGGCGGTGGCCTGGCGTTTCCCGCTGGCGTGGCTGGGCGCCGGTCTGGCGCTGGTGATCGTCATCGGCCTCAACCTGCGCCACGGCCTGGAGCCACTGCGCGTGACGCTTACGGGGTTTGCCATCAGCGGCGTGGTGCTGGCCCTGGTCAGCCTGTTGATGGCGCAGTTCACCAGCAATATCGCCCAGGCGTTGATCTGGATGGTGGGCAGCAGTTACGGGCGCACCTGGGATGATCTGCAGGCGATGCTGCCCTGGCTGGTGATCGGCCTGGCGCTGTGTGCGGCGACCACGCGCTGGATGGATCTGCTGCAGCTGGGCGATGGTGTGGCCGGCAGCCTCGGCTTGTCGGTGCCGAGCCGGCGGGTGTTGCTGATCGTGCTGGCCAGTGCGTTGATCGCGGCGGCTGTGGCGGTGGTCGGGCCGGTGGCATTCATCGGTTTGCTGGTGCCGCATGGCGTGCGTTTGCTGGGCTTTCATCGGGCTCGCCAGCGCCTGCTGGCGGCACCGCTGCTGGGCGCGACCCTGCTGGCCTCGGCTGACCTGCTCGGGCGTGTGTTGCTCGCGCCGCTGGACATCCCGCTGGGGATCGCCACGGCTGCCATCGGTGCGCCGCTGTTCCTGCTGCTGCTCAGCCGCGTCTATTTCAGTGACAAAAGGAGCTAGCGCGGTGGCGATGTTGCGTCTTCTCTGCGGGGCGTTGCTGGTGTGTCTGGCGCACGGCGCCTGGGCGACCGATGCGCAACTGGTGGCCCGGCAGTCGACTGGCGTTGGAGAAGCGCCGCTGCGCGTCGTCAGTCTCGATGAGCTGAGCACCGAACTGCTGGTGTCGCTGGGGATCGAGCCGGTCGGGGTGGCGAACCTGGCCAGCTATCGCCGCTACATCGGTATCGGTAACGATCTGCTCGAGCGCAGTGTGTCGCTGGGCAGCGCGCAGCAGCCCAATCTGGAGACCATCGCCCGGTTGGAGGCGGATCTGATCGTCGGCGTGGCTTACCTGCACCTGCCGTTGTTCGAGCGTCTCGATGGCCTGGCGCCGACCCTGATCTATCAGGTGTCGCTGGCGTCGGCAGGCTATGACGGAGTGGCCATCGGTGAGGCCATGCTGGAGCACCTCGGGCGCCTGACCGGCCGGCAGGCGCAGGCCGCTGCCGTGATCCGCGAAGGGCAGCAGGCGCTGGCTGCCGCGCGTAAGGCCGTCCGTGAGCGAGCTCTGCAGGGCGAGCCGGTGGCGGTGCTCTACCCGCTGGTGCAGCAGGGCAGTTTCATCGCCCTCAACCAGCAGACGCTGATCGGCAGCCTGATGAATCGTCTGCAGGTGCGCTCGCCCTGGACCTTGCGTTCCGCGCACAGTCTGCACCGTCGCATCGATATGCGCACCTTCGCCAGCGAGCCGGGGCTGCGCGTGCTGTTCATCGGTGGGCAGGAGCAGGCGCCGTTCTTTGCAAGCCCTCTGTGGCAAGCCCTGCCGGTCGCCCAGCAGCAGCGTTACGCCTTTCTCCCCACGCCGTACTGGACCTTTGGTGGCCCGCGTTCGACGGCCGCCATCGCCACCCAGGTGCGCGAGGCGATCGAGGCAATGAAGCGTTGAATTTTGCTCTTAGCCATTCGTCTGTTGGATTAATCCTTGTTGATAATCAAATATGGGTGTTCTGCTATTTATCCCTCGGTCAGGACGGTCGCGCCGGCGCTGGGAAAGATGATTGGCTCCAAGCAGGAGTTGGGTTATTACCGGGAAAAGGAGTTCGACTTTCCTCACAAGCGTGCGGCGTTGATGGCGATTGGACGCGAGCGCTTTTTCGACAACGGGGTGCTGTATTGAACGCATCGGGAATGGTTCGGGGTGATTGAGGCGCTGGCGCCGCTTTTTATCGGCGATTTCTCCTCTTATCGCGACACCCTGATGCTGCACGATGATCCACGGCCCTCGGTGCCGCTGGGCCAATTGCTCAGTGCCGAGGGGCTTCCGATGTTGCTGGCGCGTTTCGGCGAGGTGTACACAGGCGGTGATCGCCGCGCGCTGTTGTCGCAGTGGTCGAAGCATTATTTCGTGCGCCTGATCCCGCCAGTGGTGGCCGCCGCGCTGGTGCTGAACCGGCGTCTGCCACTGCACCTCGACGACGTCGAGGTGGTGCTCGATGCGCAGCATCTGCCGCAGGCCTTCAAGCTGCGCGATGCAGGAGAGGCGTTTGCCCCGGGCGATCCGTTCGAACGCTTCGCCCATCTTCAGCATGATCACCTGCAGCCCTTGATCCAGGCATTCACCGCGCAGGTGAAGATTGCGCCCAAGGTGCTCTGGAGCAATGCCGGCAATTATTTCGAGTGGATTCTGACGGCGCTGGGCAAAGTACTTCCGCCGCCATTGCTGGCCGATGGCTTCAGCCTTCTGCAGGCGGCTCTGCAGCCTGATGGACGGCGTAACCCGCTGTATCAGCCGGTACGTTATGTCGAACTGCAGGGCGCTGAACTGCCCTGGCGACAACGGCGAGTGTGCTGCATCCGCTACCTGCTGCCCGAACTGGAATTGTGCGAGAACTGCCCGTTGCTCGACGAGCCACCTGCGCAGGCGGCCGGTTCGGTGCCTTGAGGCGTACCGCTCAGTACAGGTAGCTGATCGGCGAGCCGTCCACCGGGTTGGCCATCACTCCCATCAGCACGCCGTAGATGCGCTCCAGAGTTTCACCGTGCATCAGCTCGGCTGGGCTGCCCTGGGCCAGCAGGCGACCGCTGTGCAGGGCCAGCAGATGATCGCAATAGCGCGCGGCCATGTTGATGTCGTGCAGCACCACCAGCACCCCCAGGCCCAGCTCGCGGCTGAGTTCGTGGACGCGCGAGAGGACCTCCACCTGATGGGCGATGTCCAGTGCCGAGGTGGGCTCGTCGAGCAATAGGTAGCGGGTGTTCTGCGCCAGCAGCATGGCCAGCCAGACGCGCTGGCGCTCGCCTCCCGACAGATGATCTACCAGGCGATCGGCAAACATGCTGGTATCGGTAAGGTCCATGGCGCGCTCGATGTGCGCGCTGTCTTCACTGCCCAGGCGCCCCAGTGCGCCGTGCCAGGGATAGCGGCCAAAGCCCACCAGCTCGCGTACGGTCAAGCCTTCGGTCTGCGGCAACTGCTGAGGGAGGTAGGCCACCTGGCGGGCGAAGTCGCGTTGGCCCCAGGCCGGCAGCGGCTTGCCGTCGAGCAGGATCTGGCCGCCGCTGGGCGACTGCTGGCGGGCGAGCAATTTGATCAGGGTGGACTTGCCTGAACCGTTATGGCCGATCAGACCGACCATGCGTCCGGCGTCGATGTGCAGGTTCAGGGGATGCAGCAGGGTGCGTTCAGGAATGCTGAAACTGACGCTTTGCAATTCGAACATGAAGGCGGCCGCGGTGGGTTTGCGAAGGGCGTCAATCTAATTCAAACGCTAATCGTTATCAATTTTATGGCGTTCTGCCCCGCGCTCCCTTCCTGTGGGCGGCGGCGCGCATCCTCAGGTGGATAGGGGCTTGCCTGATGAGGCGAGCCCCTGATATTCAGCCCTGACGCTTTTCTTCCGCCAGGCAGGCGGCGGCGGTGAACAGGACGTCGGTGGACGAGTTCAGCGCGGTTTCCGCCGAGTCCTGAACGATGCCGATGATGAAGCCGATGGCGACGATCTGCATGGCCACATCATTGGGAATACCGAACAGGCTGCAGGCCAGCGGGATCAGCAGCAGCGAGCCGCCTGCCACGCCCGAGGCGCCGCAGGCACTGATCGAGGCCAGCACGCTCAGCAGTAGGGCGGTGGGCAGGTCGACGGCGATGCCCAGGGTGTGCACCGCAGCCATGGTCAGGACGGTGATGGTGATCGCCGCGCCGGCCATGTTGATGGTGGCACCCAGCGGGATGGACACCGAATAGGTTTCCTCGTGAAGGCCCAGGCGCTGGCACAGTTGCAGGTTGACCGGGATGTTGGCGGCCGAGCTGCGGGTGAAGAAGGCGGTGATGCCGCTCTCGCGCAGGCAGGTGAACACCAGCGGATAGGGGTTGCGGCGGATCTTCCAGTACACCAGCGCCGGGTTGATGATCAGTGCCACCAGCAGCATGCAGCCGACCAACACCACCAGCAGGTGCAAATAGCCGAGCAGGGCGTCGAAGCCGGATTCGGCCAGGGTGGCGGCGACCAGGCCGAAGATGCCCAGCGGCGCCAGGCGGATCACCAGTTTGACGATGGCCGTGACGCCATTGGACAGGTCGCCCAGCAATTGCTTGCTGCCGACGCTGGCATGGCGGAAGGCGAAGCCGAGGCCGATGGCCCATGCCAGGATACCGATGAAGTTGCCGTTGAGCAGGGCGTTGACCGGGTTGTCGACGACGTTCATCAACAGGGTCTTGAGCACTTCGCCGATACCGCCGGGGGGCGACAGTTCGGCCGCCTGGCTGCTCAGCACCAGCGCCGAGGGGAAGGCGAAGCTGGCCACCACGGCCACCAGCGCAGCGCTGAAGGTGCCGATCAGGTACATGGCGAGGATCGGACGGATGTGAGTCTGCTGGCCATGCTGGTGGTTGGCGATTGACGACATCACCAGAATGAACACCAGTACCGGGGCGACGGCCTTGAGCGCAGAAACGAACACGCTACCGATGAAGCCGACGGACAAAGCTGCCTGCGGGGCGATGACGGCAAGGGCAATGCCTGCAAGCAGGCCGATGATGATCTGCGTCACCAGGCTGGTACGGTTAAGGAACTGCAGGGCAGGGTGCATGGCTTGGGACATCGCTTGGTTCTCTGGTTGCTGGGCGCGTCGCAGGTGGCTTCGTGCCTGGATCGAGAGGCTTTTCAAGACAGCCTCAGGAGGGCTGGCCGAAAAAATAGCGCGCGACTTTAGCACAGCCGCGCTGTGCTTCGTGCTGGCAATAGGCATCTGGACGATAGCGTGCAAGCGGGTGTCGCATCTCGGCAAGCTTTGCCCGCCGTTAAGCGTCAAGGTTCGAATCCGGCTCTAGCGAGGTCTTTGTTGCGGGACTCGATATGCTTCGAGCAATAGGCGCTAACCTATACCGGCCAGCCATCAGAGAAAGGTTGAGGCGCAGTGATCTGGCGATCGAACTGTTCGGTGCGCAGTTCATCGAAGGTTACATCGCCTGCAAGGCCATGGAGCTGAGCAGCTTTACGACGAGATAACGCCCTGGGCGCGTCATGTTCTGACGGGCCAGGCCTGAGGCCATCAATTCGTTACCGCGTACAAGGAGCTTTACCCGCCAATGCGACTGATCTGGAAGTCATTCCGTTCGCTGTATTTCGCCACTTTGCTGATGCTGCTTGGTTCCGGTCTGCTCAGTACCTATCTGGCGCTGCGTCTGGCCGATACGGTCGATGGTCTGTGGGTCGGCGCACTGATGGCCGCCAACTATTTCGGCTTGGTGCTGGGCGGCAAGCTGGGGCACCGTCTGATCGGGCGGGTGGGGCATATCCGGGCCTACGTCGCCTGTGCCGGGGTGGTGACCGCGGCGGTGCTGGGTCATGGTCTGGTGGAGTCGCTGCCGTTCTGGTTATTGCTGCGCGTGCTGGTGGGCCTGGGCATGATGTGCCAGTACATGGTGATCGAGAGCTGGCTCAACGAGCAGGCCGAAGCCAGGCAGCGCGGTCTGGTGTTCAGCGGCTACATGGCAGCCTCCTACCTGGGGCTGATTCTCGGGCAACTGGCGCTGGTGGTTCACCCCGCGCTGGGGCTGGAACTGCTGATGCTGGTTGCGCTGTGTTTCGCCCTGTGCCTGGTGCCGGTGGCCCTGACGCGGCGACTGCATCCGGCGCCCCTGCATCCGGCGCCGCTGGAGCTGCGTTTCTTTCTGCGGCGAGTGCCGCTGTCGCTAACCACTATTTCCGTGGCCGGCCTGCTGATCGGTTCGTTCTACGGCCTGGCACCCTTATATGCCACGCGCATGGGTCTTTCCACCGAGGAGGTGGGCCTGTTCATGGGAAGCTGCATTCTGGCCGGCTTGCTGGTGCAGTGGCCTTTGGGCTGGCTGTCGGATCGCCATGACCGTGTGCGCTTGATCCGCGGCTGTGCAGTGCTGCTGTTGCTCGCCGCCTTGCCGCTGGCGGCGTTGCCGGAGGTCTTTCTCGGTCTGCTGATCTGCATAGGTTTTCTGGTCAGTCTGATGCAGTTCAGCCTTTATCCGCTGGCGGTGGCGCTGGCCAACGACCATGTGGAGCCGGAGCGCCGCGTTTCGCTTACCGCCATGCTGCTGGTCACCTTCGGCGTCGGCGCCTGTATCGGCCCGTTGCTGACGGGTGTGCTGATGCGCTTCTATGGCGCCAATATGCTGTACGCGTTCATCTGCTTCTGCGCGTTGATCTTGGTTTGGCGCATTCGCCCTGAAAAGGTCACGCATCTGCATCAGGTCGACGATGCGCCGCTGCAACATATGGCCATGCCAGGCAATGTCGCCAGCTCGCCGCTGGTGGCCGCACTCGACCCGCGAGTGGATGAACAGACCGTGCAGGAGCAGATGCAGGAACCGGCTGCCGCGGCAGCGGCGACAGAAGAGGAGCAGGAAAAGGCGCAGGCAGCCTCGTAACGGCTGCCAGGATTTCAGAAGGGGCCGTCGCTCTCGGTGCGGCGTGCCTCGCGCTGCAACTGATAGACGAAACGCTCGACCTGACGTTGCTCCAGGCCATTGATGCGATGGAAGCGGCAACCGACGAAGGTCATGTCGACCTTGTCTTCGTACTGGACGTGACGTATTTCCACGGCGCAGTTCAAATCGCCGAAGGGCAGGTGGGCGGTGAGGCGCTCCTGTACCTGGCCTGCGCTCAGCTGTTGGGCAAGATTGCCGGCAAAACGCAGCTTGCAGCCGTTAGCCGAGATATCCAGCAGGTGACCGGGTAGCGCCTCACGCAGCTTGTCGCCATTGAGATCCACCTTGACCAGATCGCTCTGCTTGAGCTGCGCGCGAAAGGCGCTGCGCCGCTGGTGATAGATCACCTCGTCGGGCAATGGCGCCCAGTAGCAGGGCGCGCCCTCGAGCTCGCCGAGCTGGACATCGTGATCGCAGGTCCAGGCGACACGCACGCCGTCGCGATACGCTTCGACGCTGAACGGCTCGCCCTGCTTGAGAAAACGCTCGCCGTCGGTGGGGATGATTTCGTCCAGTGCGATGCGTGCGCGGTCCTTGTCGATTTCGACCAGATAGCTCTGGAAGCGTTGCCCACGATCCTTGAACTGCACGAGCAGCGGGTCATGGTTCTGTTGCAATTGGCGCAGGGTGGCAATGATCTCTACGGATGTCTTGAGCACCTTGGGCGGCTGAGGACCGCTCTCGTCGTTGAACGCGCTGGACACAGGTCGGAACTCTCCGAATCATGGACTACAACGGCACCAGCATACTGGCGTAGTGCCTGCATGTCCCTGTGCTTTTTTATGAGTATGGAATCAGGCCTGGCTGAGCGGCCTTTGCTGCGCGATTCTAGCGGCACTGCCGCGGCTGTCATAGAGCCCTGGCGTTTCACCGCCGCGCAGAATGCCGAGCACGCTGCCAACCGAGGCCTGGCTGGCGCGGATCAGACGGCCATTGCGCAGATTGGCTTCCTGGCAGCGCTGCAGCACAGTGGAAAGCTCCTCGCTGCGAGCGAGTAACTGGTCGCCCACCGAGGATTTACCCGCTAGCGCAGTAAGACCCTCGCGATCAGCGCTCAGGCCGGCGCTTTGCAGCAGTCGGCTGCGGTCGTTGCCGTGCTGCTGGAGCTGGGCAAGCAACGGTTGTTTTTCGCTGAGCAGGCTATCGAGGCGCGGCAGGTCGCGGTCGGTGAGGGCCTGAAATTCGTTATCGATCAGCTCAAGCAATTGCTCGGCAGTGCCGATATCGGAAGTAAACAGGTCAAGCAGGGCTGTGTCGTGCATGGCGGGCTCTTGGGGGTCGGGCGTCCAACACCCCCAGCGCAGCCCTGAGACTAGCGCTGGGATTCGAAGTCGAGCAGTTTCTGGGCGACGCGCTTGCTGTCGACCTGATAGCTGCCGTCGGCGATGGCCTGTTTCAACTGGGCCACACGCTCCTTGTTGACGATGGGCTGATCACGCAGCTTCTCGCCGATTGTTTGCAACTGCTGTGCCTCTCGGCTCAGTTGCACGGATTCGCCGCTCTTGGCGGTGGTTTGTTCATCGGTACCGGTGACAGGCGCCTTGTTCGGCTGTGCCGACTCATTGCGATTGCCAGCCTGAGTCGCGCCGGTACGTCCCGCATTGGCGGGCGTATTGGCATTGTTCAGCCGGTTGAAGTCGATGACCATGATGCAGAACCTCGGACGATATGGTGGACGCTTGCCATGCTTTTCGGCCGTTGCCGGGAAAACTTTAGGACTAATTTCAGCGCGTCGTTGAAACAGTGTAGGGAATCGCCAGACCTTTGCGCTACAAGAAACGTGCCTACATCGACACTTCCACCTGCCCCGGGCCGATCACCCGCGCCCGAACCACTCGCTGCGAGCGCAGGTTGCGGACATTGATCTGCTCGCCTGGGGCCCCATTCGTCAGGGCTTCACCGGGCATACGGACATTGACCGTGGTGCCGCGTGCGCTGATCACGACCTGATCGCCGCGTCGTATGACCTCAGCCACTTGTAGATGGCTCGGCGCCAGAACCTGATCGCTACCCAGTTGCCGTGTCAATTTCTTGCCGATTGCCTGCATCGGGTCCGTCAGAAAATTTTGACCGAGCTGCCCCACGTCGCGTTCCACCATGTTCAAATCCGTCGCCTTCACTACGCTCATGCGTTTGAGCGGGCGAGTCAGCACGACGACCGGACGGTACAGCCGTATCTCGGCGGGCACGAACACCGTCCAAGGAGAGCTGCCGTCACAACGCACCCGCGTTGTGACCCGACCCAGCGGTTGTGCCGGGCTTTCCAGGGTAGTGGTCAATGGCTGGTCACACAAAGGCAAACGCAACCGTGGATCGAGACGATTGACGCGGATCTCATGGCGGCCCTGAATTTCGCTACGCTGTAGATATTCAGTGGTCAGTTGCTCAAGAAAGGATTCAGTAGCGCCGATAAGTTGTTCAGCACTGATGGAGGTGGCCGCCGCCGTACCGCTGTAGCCGAGTGCCGGCAATGCGAGTAGAACGGGTAAAGTGGCAAGGCACTTTGCCAGTAGCTGACGGAATGATGACGTTTTCTGCTTCATACGTATTGCAAAGCAAGCCCCGTGCCGCCTGCTAGGCTCAACGGGTAGGCGTTACCAAACAAAGAGGAGTCCGGGCATGGCCGGGTTGATGGATTCGGTTAACCAGCGAACTCAGCTGGTGGGGCAGAACCGCTTGGAGTTGCTGCTGTTTCGCCTGGAAGGCCCACAGCTTTACGGTATCAACGTATTCAAGGTGAAGGAGGTGCTGCAGTGCCCCAATCTCACCATCATGCCCAAATCCAGCCCGGTGGTCCGAGGCGTGGCCAACATTCGTGGGGGCACCATCCCGATTCTCGATCTTTCCATCGCGACGGGGCGTGCGGCATTGGGGGATCTGAAGACCAGCTTCGTGATCATCACCGAGTACAACACCAAGGTTCAGGGGTTTCTGGTGCGTTCGGTGGAGCGGATCGTCAACATGAACTGGGAGGAGATTCATCCGCCACCCAAGGGGACGGGGCGCGATCATTACCTGACCGCCGTTACGCGGCTCGATCAGCAACTGGTCGAGATTATCGACGTCGAGAAGATTCTTGCCGAGGTCGCGCCGACTTCCGAGGTGATCTCCGCTGGCGTCATCGATGATCAGGTGCAGAGTCAGGCGGTGACCAAGCATGTGTTGATCGTCGATGACTCCTCGGTGGCGCGCAAACAGGTTTCGCGCTGCCTGCAGACCGTCGGCGTGGAAGTCACGGCATTGAATGACGGTCGCGAGGCGCTCAATTATCTCAAGAAGATGGCGGAGGAAGGGCGCAATCCCGACAAGGAACTGCTGATGCTGATTTCCGACATCGAGATGCCCGAGATGGACGGCTACACACTGACTACCGAGATTCGTAGCGATCCGCGCATGCAGAAGCTGCATATCCTCCTGCATACTTCGCTTTCTGGTGTATTCAACCAGGCGATGGTGAAGAAGGTCGGTGCTGACGATTTCCTGGCCAAGTTCAAGCCGGATGATCTGGCCGCGCGCGTGGTCGATCGTATTCGGGTGTCGGATGGGGGCTGAAGGTACGACCTTCGGCGAATGTTATGGTAGGTGAGGCGGCACTAGTGTCTTCAGGTAATTTGGATTTCGAGCAGTTCCGGACTTTCCTGGAAAAGGCCTGCGGTATTCTGCTTGGCAGCAACAAGCAGTACCTGGTCTCCAGTCGTCTGAACAAGTTGATGGAACAGAACGGCATCAAGACCCTGGGCGAATTGGTGCAGCGCATGCAAAGCCAGCCTCGTGGCGGGCTGCGCGAGCAGGTGGTCGATGCCATGACCACCAACGAGACGTTGTGGTTTCGTGACACCTATCCCTTCGAGGTGCTCAAGAGCCGGGTGCTGCCCGAGCTGATCAAGGCGTACCCCGGCCAGCGCTTGCGCCTCTGGTCGGCAGCCTGCTCGTCCGGACAGGAGCCGTATTCGTTGTCGATGTCCATCGATGAGTTCGAGCGCACCAACCTCGGCCAGCTCAAGGCGGGGATGCAGATCGTTGCCACTGACCTGTCACCCTCGATGCTGGCCAACTGCAAGTCCGGCGAATACGACAGCCTGGCCATGGGTCGAGGTCTGTCGCAGGAGCGCCTGCAACGCTATTTCGATCCGAAGGGGCCGGGGCGTTGGCAGGTCAAGGCGCCGATCAAGAGCCGTGTCGAGTTCCGGCCGCTGAACCTGCTGGACAGCTACGCAGCGTTAGGCAAGTTCGACATCGTGTTCTGTCGCAACGTGCTGATCTACTTTTCCGCCGAAGTGAAGAAGGACATCCTCACGCGCATCCATGCCACTCTCAAGCCGGGTGGCTATCTGTTCCTGGGGGCTTCCGAGGCGCTCAATGGCCTGCCGGACAAATATCAGATGGTGCAGTGCAGCCCAGGGATCATCTACAAGGCCAAGTAGCCGCAAGGTGAACGCAGCAAACGAACGGGAGGCCATGGCCTCCCGTTTGCATTTCTGGGTTCTGAAACCCATGGGGCTCGATCAGTAGGGTGCGCCGCGCACACCAGCGGTTTGGATGCTACAGAGTCGGTGCGCATGGGCACCCTGCGAGCGGCAATCGTGATCTGTCTGGCTTTGCCGCTTGCTTGCCCACAGGCGGAAAGGGCTTGCCGCTTTGCCGCTTCTCGTCGCTTAACTAAGCGCTAACTACTTGAAAATACTGAATTAAATAAGTTGGCATAGCATTTGCTGAATAGCTCGCAACAGTAACCACATGGCCCCAGCGGCAAAGGTTCAGAGCATGAGCATCAATTTCGGCAGAGCCCTCGGCATCCATGAGCAGGCACTCGGCTTTCGCGCCCAGCGTGCCGAGGTGCTGGCGAACAACATCGCCAACGCCGATACACCGAATTACAAGGCGCGTGACCTGGACTTCGCCAGCGTGCTGGCCGAGCAGAATAGCCGCATGCAGCGTGGTGGCGTAGCCCTGAACCGTACTGACAGCCGTCATATCCCGGCCGAAGGCGTGAAAACTGGCGAGGCCGAGCTGCCTTACCGCACGCCGTTCCACGCCTCGCTGGACCAGAACACCGTTGACCTGCAGATCGAGCAGTCCAACTACGCCGAGAACGCCGTGCAGTTTCAGGCCAGCTTCACCTTCCTCAACAGCAAATTCAAAGGGCTGACCGCAGCCCTGCGCGGCGAATAAGGAGCGCGATCATGTCCCTTGCCAGTGTTTTCAATATCGCCGGAACCGGCATGAGCGCCCAGAGCACTCGCCTCAATACCATTTCCAGCAACATCGCCAACGCCGAGACCGTGTCCTCGAGTCTGGATCAGACCTACCGCGCGCGCCATCCGGTGTTCGCCACCGTGTTCCAGCAGGCGCAGGGCGGCGACCGTGGCTCGCTGTTCGCCGAGCAGGACGAAGCCGGCCGTGGCGTGCAGGTGCTGGGCGTGATCGAGGATCAGAGCAGCCTGATGCCGCGCTACGAGCCGGATCATCCGATGGCCAACGCCGACGGCTACGTCTACTACCCGAACGTCAACGTGGTCGAGGAAATGGCCGACATGATCTCTGCCAGCCGCGCCTTCCAGACCAACGTTGAAATGATGAATACCGCCAAACAGATGTTGCAGCGCGTGCTGACCCTGGGCCAGTAAGCCGAGACGAGGAAATCATATGAGTACCGTAAGTGGCGCTGGTTCGGTATTGGAGCAATACCAGCTCAAGCCGGAAGGTCCGAAGAGCAACGACCTTGGCAAGAACGAGTTCCTGAATCTGTTGGTGGCGCAGTTGAACAACCAGAACCCACTGGAGCCGCAGGGCAACGGTGAGTTCATCGCTCAGTTGGCGCAGTTCAGCCAGGTGGAAGGTATCGAGAAACTCAACACTAGCATGGGCTCGATGCTTTCCAGCTTCCAGTCTTCACAGGCGTTGCAGGCGTCCTCCCTGGTCGGGCGCAAGGTCATCGTGCCGGGCGAGAAGGCGGTGGTCGATACCAGCGAGAGCTTCAAGGCCAGCACCGTGCTGCCGGTCAGCAGCAGCAACGTGTACGTCAACGTCTATGACAACTCGGGTTCGCTGGTCACCCGGATCAACCTGGGCGAGCAGGCCGCTGGCAATGTCAGCTTCATCTGGGACGGCAAGGATTCGAGCGGCAACGTAGCGCCGCCCGGCACCTACAAGTTCGAGGCGCAGGCCACCTACGGCAGCGAAACCAAGGGTCTTTACACCATGCTGCCGGCCAACGTCGACAGCGTCACCTTGGGCGGCAACGAGCTGATGCTCAACCTTGCCGGCCTCGGCAACGTTCCTCTTTCCCAAGTGCAGGTCATCGGCCAGTAATTATTGCTGCCGGCAGTTCCGGCAAAGGAGTCTTCCATGTCGTTCAATATCGGTCTCAGTGGTCTGCGTGCGGCAACCAGCGACCTCAATGTCACCGGCAACAACATTGCCAACGCCGGCACGGCAGGCTTCAAGCAGTCGCGTGCCGAGTTCGCCGATGTTTATGCGGCGTCGGTGCTGGGCACTGGCTCCAATCCGCAGGGCAGTGGCGTCTTGCTGGGCAACGTCTCGCAGTTGTTCAATCAGGGCAACATCAACTACACGCAGAACGCGCTGGACCTGGCCATCAACGGCAATGGCTTTTTCGTGACCAGTAACGGTGGGGATATTGGCTATACCCGCGCAGGTTACTTCGGTACGGATCGCGACGGCTACATCGTCAACAATTTCGGTTATCGCCTGCAGGGTTATGCTTCGGATGCCGACGGTAACATCGTCAGTGGTGTAGCCAGTGACCTGAGAGTGCAGTCGGGCAATCAGGAGCCCAAGGCGACCACCGCGCTGAATCAGAATATCAACCTGAATTCGACTCTGGCTTCGCCGAGTGCCTGGCAGACGGCCTACGACTCGCATCTGGCAACCAACCCGGGTGATGCGGATGGTGCGCTGGCAGCCGCGAATGCCACCTTCAATCCTACCGACCCGACGTCCTACAACTCGTCGACCTCGGTGAATATCTATGATAGTCAGGGTAATGCGCACACGCTGACTCAATACTTCGTCAAGACTGGTGCCAATACCTGGGACATGAAGGTTCTGGTGGACGGGCGTAACCCGGATGACCCGAGCCTGACGACGCCGTCGCAGGTTACCCTGCAGTTTGATGCTGCCGGCAAGCTGGATCTGACGGCATTGAACGCTTCTACGCCGACGGGCTTCAGCATTACCAATGGCATGATCGGTCTCGACAGTTGGGTGCCGGCGAGCTCCGACGGCGGTACGCCGCCAGTCTGGTCGCCCAATGGTGCCACTGCCAACCCGGAAGGTATCAGCATAGATCTGCGCTCGGCGACCCAGTTCGCCAGTTCCTTCGCGGTCAACAGTGTCAGCCAGGACGGCTATACCACCGGCCAGTTAGCGGGGCTGGAAATTGACGATACCGGGGTGATATTCGCGCGTTACACCAACGGCCAGTCCAAGGTGCAAGGGCAGGTGGTGCTGGCCAACTTCGCCAACGTGCAGGGCCTGACCCCGGTGGGTAAGACCGGCTGGGCGCAGTCGTTCGAGTCGGGTGAGCCGGTGATCGGTACGCCGCGCAGTAGTACCCTCGGCGCTCTGCAGGCGGGCGCGCTGGAAGATTCCAACGTCGAGCTGTCGGACCAGTTGGTGAACCTGATCGTGGCCCAGCGCAACTATCAGGCCAACGCCAAGACCATCGAGACCGAGAGCGCCATTACCCAGACCATCATCAACCTGCGTTGATGGTCGTGATCTGAGATGAAGCGGCAAGCCAAGCTTGCCGCTTTGCCGTTCAAAGGCCGGCAAAACCTCGCCGCCGGAATCTCATTGAATTTTCTCTTCTGGCTTAACTTCTTTTAAATCAGCAGCTTGCATTTATTTTTCGGGGTTGGCACAGCGCTTGCTTTAAAGCTTGCAAAGAGCCAAGGGCACGTCGCCCACTCGGAGAATTACCATGGACAAGATGCTGTACGTCTCCATGACCGGAGCGCAGAACAACACGCTGAGCCTGCGCGCCCATGCCAACAACCTGGCGAACGTTTCCACCTCGGGGTTCCGCCGGGATTTCGAGCAGGCGCGCTCCATGCCGCTGTTCGGTGAAAGCTATCCCGCGCGCGTGTTCGCCATGACCGAGCGGCCGGCCACGGACTTCCGTCCGGGGACGCTGCAGGAGACGGGGCGCGACATGGACGTGGCCATCGGCGGCAAAGGCTGGATCGCCGTACAGGCGCCCGATGGCAGCGAGGCTTACGTTCGCACCGCCAGTCTGAACATCGACGCGCTGGGCATGCTGCGCACCGGCAATGGTTTGCCGGTGATGGGCAACGCCGGGCCGATTGCCGTGCCGCCGGAGCAGAAGGTGGAGATCGGCCAGGACGGCACCATCAGCATTCGTGCCCTTGGCGAAAACCCCAATGTGCTGGCCGAGGTGGACCGCATCAAGCTGGTCAACCCTGATCCCAGAAGCATGGAGAAGGGCACCGATGGCCTGATCCGCGTCAAGGGTCAGCCTGAGGTCGAGGCCGACGCCACTGTTCAGGTGACGTCCGGTTTCCTCGAGGCGAGCAATGTCAATGCCGTCGAAGAGATGACCGCAATCCTTTCCCTGTCCCGTCAGTTCGAGCTGTCGGTGAAGATGATGCGCACCGCCGAGGACAACTCGTCGGCTATGGCGCGGGTTTTGCAGATTAGCTAATTATCAGCACGCGGCGCCGTAAAACCGGCGTCCGAGGAGAGACGATATGATTCCGGCACTGTGGGTCAGCAAGACCGGTTTGTCCGCCCAGGACATGAACCTGACCACCATTTCCAACAACCTGGCCAACGTCGCCACCACCGGCTTCAAGCGCGACCGTGCCGAGTTCGAGGATTTGCTGTACCAGATCCGTCGCCAGCCCGGTGGTCAGTCCAGCCAAGACAGCCAGTTGCCCTCCGGTTTGCAGCTCGGTACCGGTGTGCGCGTGGTGGGCACGCAGAAGATCTTCACCGCTGGCAGCCTACAGACTACAGAGCAGCCTTTGGATATGGCTGTAAATGGCCGTGGCTTCTTCCAGATTCTGCAGCCCGACGGCACCGTTTCCTACACCCGTGACGGCAGCTTCCATCTGAATTCCGACGGCCAGATCGTAACCTCTCAGGGTTTCGCGCTGGAGCCGGCGATCGTGCTGCCCAACGAAGTGCGCACCTTCACCGTCGCTGAAGATGGCACCGTCTCGGTGACCACGGCCGGTAACCCGCAGCCGCAGATCATCGGCAACATCCAGCTGGCTGACTTCGTCAACCCGGCCGGCCTCGAAGCGATCGGCAATAACCTGTTCCTGGAGACTGGCTCCAGTGGCGCGCCGCAGGTCGGCAACCCGGGCCTCAATGGCCTCGGCACTACACTGCAGAACACCCTGGAAAACTCCAACGTCAGCGTTGTCGAGGAGTTGGTGAACATGATCACCACCCAGCGCGCTTATGAAATGAATTCCAAGGTGATTTCCACCGCCGACCAGATGTTGTCCTTCGTGACGCAGAACCTCTGATCCTTTTTGACTCCGTTGTGAACGCCGCGAGGTAGTGGTTATGAACCGGCAAATGCTTTGTTTCCCCCTGTTGGCTGGCGTGCTGCTCAGCAGCGGCTGCGTGGCGCCGACAGCCAAGCCGGATGATCCCTATTACGCGCCGGTATTGCCGCGCACGCCGCTGCCGGCCGCGCAGAACAACGGCTCGATCTATCAGGCAGGTTTCGAAAATGGCCTGTATGACGACCGCAAGGCCTTCCGCATTGGTGACATCATCACCATCACGCTCAATGAGCGCACTCAGGCCAGCAAGAATGCCAACAGCAATATCCAGAAGGACAGTAGCGCCAACCTGGGCGTGACCTCTTTGTTTGGTTCGACTCCTTCGGCCACCAACCCGTTGACGGGCGGCAACATGAACCTTGGCGCCCAGTTCAATGGCGAGCGAGAGGCCAGTGGCTCCGGCCAGGCAGGGCAGAGCAACAGCCTGTCCGGGTCGATCACCGTGACCGTCGCCGAAGTGCTGCCCAACGGCATCCTCGCCGTGCGCGGCGAGAAATGGATGACGCTCAATACCGGTGATGAGCTGGTGCGTATCTCCGGTCTGGTACGCGCTGACGATATCGCCACCGACAACACCGTGGCCTCTACCCGCGTTGCCGATGCGCGCATCACTTATTCCGGCACCGGCGCCTTCGCCGATGCCAGCCAGCCTGGCTGGTTGAGCCGTTTCTTCGTCAGCCCACTGTGGCCGTTCTGATCGGGGTGTAATCGATGAAATCCTGGCTGACTCATTCTCCATCCTCGCTGCTCAACCGCCTTGCCGGCTGGTATGCGCGAGTCACTGCGACGGGCTCCGCGCGCAAGGCCTTTGCGGTGGCCTCGACTGCCAAGCGAAGTGCGCGTGTTCATGGCGTCGAGTCAGCACAGGTCGGCGCGTGCCGCCGCCAGTTCGCCGTCGCCCATCGCGGCTACCGTCACCGCGGTGCCAACGACTGGTTGCTGCTGGCGACCATGCTCGGGTGCATGCTGCTGAGCCTGCCGACCCAGGCCGAGCGCCTGAAGGATCTGGCCTCGATCCAGGGCGTGCGCAGTAACCAGCTGATCGGCTACGGCCTGGTCGTTGGCCTCAACGGCAGTGGCGACCAGACCACCCAGACCCCGTTCACCGTGCAGACCTTCAACAACATGCTGGCGCAGTTCGGCATCAAGGTGCCGCCGGGCGGCAATGTGCAGCTGAAGAACGTCGCGGCCGTGTCGGTGCACGCCGATCTGCCGGCCTTCGCCAAGCCGGGTCAGACCATCGACATCACCATTTCCTCCATCGGTAACGCCAAGAGCCTGCGTGGCGGCAGCCTGCTGATGACGCCGCTCAAGGGCATCGACGGCAACGTCTACGCCATCGCCCAGGGCAACCTGGTGGTCGGTGGTTTCGATGCCAGCGGCGCCGATGGTTCGCGCATCACCGTCAACGTACCCTCCGCCGGTCGTATCCCCGGCGGCGCCACCGTGGAGCGCCCGGTGCCGAGCGGTTTCGATCAGGGCAACTACCTGACCCTGAACCTCAATCGTCCGGATTTCACCACGGCGAAGAACATCGTCGACCAGATCAACGACCTACTCGGCCCGGGGGTCGCCCAGGCCATCGATGGCGGTTCGATCCGCGTCAGCGCGCCGCTCGATCCCAATCAGCGCGTCGACTATCTATCGATCCTGGAGAACCTGCAGGTCGAGGCCGGCAAGGCGGTGGCCAAGGTCATCATCAACTCGCGTACCGGCACCATCGTCATCGGCCAGGACGTCAAGGTGCAGCCTGCCGCCGTCACCCACGGCAGCCTGACCGTGACCATCACCGAGGACCCCATCGTCAGCCAGCCCGAAGCGCTGTCCGGTGGGCAGACGGCAGTAGTGCCGCGCTCGCGCGTGGGCGCCGAGGAAGAGGCCAAGCCGATGTTCAAGTTCGGCCCCGGCACCAGTCTCGACGAGATCGTGCGTGCGGTTAACCAGGTGGGCGCGGCGCCTTCCGACCTGATGGCCATCCTGGAGGCGCTCAAGCAGGCCGGCGCTCTGCAGGCTGACCTGATCGTGATTTAAAGAGGCACAGCGTATGGACTCCCGACTCTCTGCAGGTCTGCTCGGTAACGGCAAAAGCCCGATCGACAGCGGTGCCTTCACTGATCTCAATCGCCTCAACCAGTTCAAGGTGGGCGGCGACACCGAGCAGAACATCCGCAAGGTCGCTCAGGAGTTCGAATCGCTGTTCATGAACGAAATGCTCAAGGCCATGCGTTCGGCCAACGCCGCGTTCGGCGAGGGCAACTTCATGAACAGCAACGAGAGCAAGACCTACCAGGACATGCATGACCAGCAACTGGCCGTGACCCTTTCCAAGGAAGGGCGCGGCATCGGTCTGGCCGACGTGCTGGTGCGGCAGATGTCGAAGATCAAGCAGCCGTCGAGTCGCCCCAATCCCTTCGCGCAGATCGAGCAGCCCGCTGCTGCGTCCGCTGAAGCCAAGGCCGACAAGGTTGCCAGCAGCGAAGGTTTCCGCGATGACGTCGCGCTGCTCAATCGTCGCCGCCTGGCCGTACCGGGCAAGTTGGCCGATCGGCTGCTGGCCGGCATCGTGCCGTCGGCCGGGGAAGGTGAGGGCAAGGCGCTGGCAGGCAATGACTGGATTCCGGCCCAGGCCAGTGCTGCACCTAACGGCAAGGCATTGAGCCTGGCGAACGCCGATGCCCTGACGGGCCGTCGTATCGCTCAGCCGCCACTGGCACCGGGCAAGGCTGCGTTCAGCTCGCCGCAGGAGTTCGTCGCAACCATGTTGCCGATGGCGGAAGCCGCTGCCGAGAAAATTGGCGTCGACCCGCGTTATCTGGTGGCTCAGGCTGCACTGGAGACTGGTTGGGGCAAATCGATTATCCGTACTGGTGATGGTCAGAGCAGCCATAACCTGTTCGGTATCAAATCTCACAACAGTTGGGATGGCGAGTCGGCCCGGGTGCTGACGACCGAATACAAGGGCGGCAAGGCCGTCAAGGAAGCGGCCAACTTCCGCGCCTACGACTCCTACGCGCAGAGCTTCGATGACTACGTAAGCTTCCTGCAGAACAACGGTCGCTATGAAAAGGCGCTGAACAGCACCGAGAACCCCGAGCGCTTCGTCAAGGAGCTGCAGCAGGCCGGTTATGCCACCGACCCGCAGTATGCGCGCAAGATCTCGCAGATCGCCCGCAAGATGCAGACCTATCAGGCCATCGCCGCTGCCGATAGCGCCACCACAAGGACTTGAGATTGAATCATGGCTGACCTACTGAACATCGGTTTGTCGGGGCTGACGGCCAGCAAGACGCAACTCAGCGTCACCGGACACAACATTACCAACGTCAATACACCGGGTTTCAGCCGCCAGGACGCCGTGCAGTCGACTCGCACGCCGCAGTTCAGTGGTGCCGGCTTCATCGGTTCGGGCACCACGCTGACCGACGTGCGCCGCACCTACAGCGAGTTTCTGACTACCCAGTTGCGCAGCAGCACCTCGCTGGCCAATGACGTTGCCGCCTACAAGAGCCAGATCGACCAGCTCGATGCCCTGCTGGCCGGCACCACCACCGGCGTCACACCGTCGCTGCAGCAGTTCTTCTCGGCGCTGCAGACCGCAGCCGAAGACCCCTCGAACATTCCTGCGCGGCAACTGGTGCTGTCCGAGGCAGAGGGGTTGGCACGGCGCTTCAACACGGTCTACGACCGCCTCAACGAGCAGAACGACTTCGCCAACAAGCAAATGGTGGCGGTGGCTGATCAGGTCAATCGTCTGGCCGGCTCGGTTGCCAGCCTCAATGAGGCGATTGCGGTGGCTTCGGCCAATGGCGCGGCGCCAAACGACCTGCTCGATGCCCGTGACGAAGCCATTCGCCAGCTTTCCAGCTACATCGGCGTCACCGTGGTGGCGCAGAGCGATGGCTCGCAGAACGTCTTCATTGGCAGCGGCCAGCCGCTGGTGGTGGGTGCGTCAGCGAGCACCTTGCAGGTGGTGCCAGGGCAGGATGACCCTAACCGTTTCGAGGTGCAGTTCATCAGTGGCGGTTCGCGCCAGACCATCACCTCGCAAGTAGCCGGTGGTGAGCTGGGCGGGCTGATCCGCTACCGTGAAGAGGCACTGGATACCACCTTCAATGCTCTGGGGCGTCTGGCCCTGGCGATTACCGATCAGGTCAATACGCAGCTCGCTCAGGGGTTGGATCTCAAGGGGCAGGTCGGTGCTGCACTGTTTGGCGACTACAACGAACCCGCCTTGGCGGCATTGCGCGTGCAGGCCAATTCGGACAACGACATGAGCGTCAGCGCTCAGCCGCTGCTCAACATCACCGACACCACGGTGCTGACCACCAGCGACTACCGCCTGGAGTTCGATGGCACCAGCTACAAGGCTCGGCGCCTGAGCGACAACGAGATTCTCACGATCAACGAGAACCCGCCGGGCACCCTCAGCTTCACCGATAGCAAGGGGCGCGATCAGGGCTTCCAGGTCGAGCTGGGCAGCCCGGCGCCAGCGGAGGGCGACAGCTTTCTGCTGCAGCCAACCCGGCGCGGTGCTACCGATATCCAGGCGGTGCTCAAGCAGGCCGACGAGCTGGCCTTTGCCGCACCGGTGCGCGCCGAGAGCAACTCGCAGAACCGCGGCAGCGGCAGTATCAGCCAGCCAGAACTGGTCTCCGAGCTGAATCTGGGCGGTTTGCCCGGAGCCTTGCCGCTGAGCCTGACCTTCGATGCCGCGGCAGGGAATTTTAGCGTGCCAGCCGGTGCGACGCTGACCCGCATCAATCCCAGCGATGGCTCGCCCGCCACGCCTGCTACCTTCGTGCCCGGCCAGGAAAATCGCTACGAGTTGGCCCTGGCCGATGGCAGCCGTGTGCATTTCAGCCTGACGGGGCGGCCGGAGGAGGGCGATACCTTCAGCGTGGCGTTCAATGACAAGGGCGTATCCGACAACCGCAATGCCTTGAAGCTGGCAGACCTGCAGTCGAAGGCCACGGTCGGCATCGACCCCGGCTCGCCGGGCACCACCGGTGTGACCTTCTCTGACGGTTATGGCGACCTGATCGAACGCGTCGGCACCCTGACGGCCCAGGCGCGCCAGGACAGCGAGGCGACCACCGCCATCCTCAAACAGGCCAACGACAACCGCGACTCACTGTCGGCCGTCAACCTCGACGAAGAGGCGGCCAACCTGATCAAATTCCAACAGTATTACCAGGCATCGGCACAGACCATTCAAGTTGCACGCGATCTGTTCGATACCCTGCTTGGTGCCTTCAGGTAAGGGCCGAGGCTTCATCCAGGCTGGCTTGGCGCAGCCTAATCCGGCGCAGGTGAGTGCTCTGCGTCCCCGATAGATTTTCACTGGCGGTCATTGACGCTCCGCCGGCCGAGCGAGGCAGCTTATGCGTATTTCCACCGTCCAGGCGTTCAATAACGGTGTAAACGGTTTGCAGCGTAACTACGCCAACCTCATCCGCACCCAGGAACAGATCAGTACCGGCAACCGCATCCTCACCCCGGCGGACGACCCGGTGGCCTCGGTGCGCCTGCTGCAGCTCGAGCAGCAGCAGGCCGTGCTGAAGCAGTACAACGCCAATCTCAATGCCGCGCAAAACAGCCTGACTCAGGAAGAGAGCACACTGGTTGCCGTGGAGAATGTGCTGCAGCGGGTGCGTGAGCTGACCATTCGCGCCGGTAATGGCTCGCTTAATCAGGAGGATCGCCAATCCATCGCCGCCGAGCTGGCCGAGCGTGAGGATGAGTTGCTGAGCCTGATGAACACCCGTAATGCCCGCGGCGAATACCTGTTTGCCGGTTTTCAGGGCAAGACCCAGCCGTTTGTACGGCAGCCCGATGGTTCCTACGCCTACACCGGTGATGACGGTCAGCGTCAGGTGCAGATAGCCAGCTCGCTGGAGCTGCCTATCAGCGACAGTGGCCGGGCGATATTCGGCAGCGGCCTGAACGCTGCGCGCCTGACCGTGGACATTGCCGACGGCACTATCAGTGGGTTGCTGGTGCAGGACGAGGTTTCCTACGGCAGCTTTCCAGATGGTGGTTTCAGTATCAGCTTCGATGCCGGCGATCCGCTCAATTACACCCTCACGCCGAGTGATGGCAGTCCGGCGATTAGCGGGCGGCTGAGCGAGGGCAAGGACACGGCGTTGACTTACCAGGGCGTCAGTTTTTACGTCAATGGCACGCCGGCTCCCGGTTCCAGCTACACGGTGACCGGGCCGGACCCTGCCGCGAACATGACGGATGATCCTCAGGTGCGGGTCAACCCGTTGAATGTCATTGCCGACTTGCGCCAGGTTCTGGAGAGCTCCACCGATGGTCGTGAGATTCGTGATGCCGTTTCCCTGTCGATCGCCAATCTGGATGCCAGCATGGATGCCGTGGATCAGGGCCGCGGGCAGATAGGCGCACGCATGAATGTCGTGAGTTCGACCCTGGCCGACAACGAGAACGTCGCACTGGTCAATCAGGCGACTCAGGCCGAGCTACGTGAGCTGGATTACCCTGAGGCGTTGTCGCGCCTGTCGCTGCAGTCAACGGTCCTAGAGGCCGCGCAGCAAAGTTATGTACGCATCGCCAACCTGTCGTTGTTCAATCTCCTGTAACGCTGGCTCACATCCATGCCTGCTTGAGCGTGCAGGTCTGTGTGGCGTGATTGCCCTTCACCTGTTTGAATCGAGGAGTGTCCATGAGTCATGGCCAGCGCATCGGCTGCGCGATCATTACCTACAACCGCCCGGAAAGCCTGCTGCGCCTGTACGCCAGCATCCCGCGCGAGCAACTCGATTACTTCATCATCGTCAACGATGGCCAGGCCTTCCCCGAGTTCGCCGGGCTGCAGGTCGACGAATTTATCCAGCACGAAAACAACCTGGGTGTGGGGCGCTCGAAGAACGATGCCCTGCGTCGCATGCAGGAGCGTGGCATTGAGCACATTTTCCTGATTGAGGACGACATCTATCTGACCGACGACACCGTGTTCGACCGTTATATCGAGGCGGCCAGGGTGTCTGGAATCCAGCATTTCAACTACAGCCAGCATGGTGTGCACAACAAGACCGGTCCTGGGCGCCTGCCCAATCCCGCCGCCTTGGCGCGCTATGACGGCGTCGACGTCGCGTTCTACCCCTATTGCGTAGGGGCGTTTTCCTATTACTCCCACCATTGCCTGGCAACTGTAGGGTTGATGGATGAGGAATATTTCAACGCAATGGAGCACGTCGATCATACCTTACGTGTGATTCTCGCCGGCCTGCATCCTGCTTATTATTTCTTTGCCGATATCGGCGAGTCATGGCGTTATTTCGGTGAGGACGAGTGGTCGATCGAGCAAAGCACGATTAGCTCTCAGGCCAATCATTCTGAGCTTTACAACAAGGCCAAGGAGCTTTTTGTCCGCAAACACCACGACTTCATCGTGATGTGCCGGCCAGACTTTCAGGCGTTGCGCGCCTCGTTGGAGCGCATCATGCGTTTGAGCGGTCTGCTGGAGGCGCAGGAATCCTTTGGTGAACGGGTCGAATTGCATAGTCGCGACCTGCTGGACAATCTGGATGAGAGCGAGCGCCTGCGCCACTGGTTGGAGCGCCGCAAGCCGGTCAGCAGTCAGGTTCGGTTGATCGAACGCACGTTTGCAGAGCACGGCGGCGGGCCCTGTTTCGGTATCGTTGTCCTCGATCTGGCCGGCGACCTGACGGCTGTGGCCGAAACGCTGAAGAGCCTGGATGCTGATCGCAACCTCTATGGCAATACCCGCCTGGCGGTACTCAGCGCCCGACAGGTGCCAGCAGACTATTCCAGCGACGAACTTCGCTTCGTCCACATTCGGCCGGCAGGCTGGGTGGATGCGCTCAATGAGCTGCTCGGCAGCTTCCCCTGCGACTGGCTGATGCTGGTGCGGGCTGGCGATGAATTCGTGGCAGCGGGGCTGCAGACGCTGGCCTTGGAGCTTTTGGCAGCGCCAGACTGCGCTGCGGTGTATGGCGATGCGCTGTATCGCGATGCTCAGGGGAAGCTGGAGAGCGCCTTTCGTCCAGGCTTCAACCTTGACTATCTGCTCAGTCTGCCGCAGGTCATGTCGCGGCACTGGCTGCTGCGCCGTGACCGGCTGCTGGCCCTGGATGGCTTCGACCCACGATTCGGCGAGGCCGCGGAGCTGGACCTGATTCTGCGCCTCGTCGAGGCGGGGGGCATGGCCGACATCGGCCATGTGGACGAAGTGCTGCTGATCACGGGCCAGCCGTGCCTGGCCGACGCGCGGCAGGAGCAGGCGGCGATCCTTCGTCACCTGCATGCCAGGGGTTACTCTGCTGCCTCGGTCGAACCTACCCGCCCAGGCCACTATCGCGTGCGCTATGGGCATGACGCCCAGCCGTTGGTTTCCATACTGCTGGCTGCTCGTGGCCAGGTAGAGGACGTGAAGGCTTGCATCGAGTCGATCCTGGCGCACAGTCGGTATCCTTTCTATGAAATCCTGATCGCTGCGCAAGAAGATGCGGATAGCGCACTGAACGCCTGGCTGGAAGCAATGGATGGCTTGGGCGAGGCGCGCATGCGGGTCATCGAGGCGGTGCCAGGGGAGGAGGTGGCGGCGTTGCGCAACCGCCTGGCCACCTTGGCAAAGGGTGAATACCTGTTGTTCCTTGATGGCGGCGTGCGCATTACCCAGCCGGACTGGCTGGAGGGCCTGCTGGAACATGCCCAGCGTCCGGAGGTCGGCGCGGTGGCGCCGCGTCTGGACTACCCCAGCGGCGAGGTGCGTCATGCCGGCATCGTGCTGGGGTTGCGCGGTGCGGCAGGTGGCGCCTTCATTGGCGAGGCATCCGACGCCCCCGGCTACCTCTGGCGTTTGCAAGTGGTGCAGAACTACAGCGCGCTAGACTCGGCGTGCCTGATGCTGCCGCGGCAGCTCTTTCTGGATATCGAGGGTTTCGCTACCGAGCCGATGGACGAGCAATACCGGGCCGTGGATCTAGGGCTCAGGTTAGGACAGGGAGGTTATCTCAATGTGTGGACGCCGCATGTCCGTTTGCCCCGCTGGAGCCTGGCGGACCAGCCTGTCGCCCTCGAACAGGGCAAGCCGCTGCTGTTCGAGCGCTGGCTGCCACAGATCGCCCGTGACCCGGCCTACAACCAGAACCTGAGCCTGCAGGCCTTCGGCTTCGTGCCTGATTACCGCAAGACCCGTGAGTGGCAGGCCATCGGCCCGGCGTCGCTGCCCCGCGTGCTCTGTCACCCCTCCGACGCCAGCGGCTGCGGGCAGTACCGCATCCGCCAGCCTTTCCAGCACATGCAGGAGGCGCTGCTGGTCGACGGTGCCATCATCGCCGACCACTTGCCCTCCGCCGTGGAACTGGAACGCTTCTGCCCGGATGTCATCGTCTACCAGCGGCAGATTGGTGTGCAGGGGCTGTTGCAGCGCCAGGAGGGGCACCTGTTCAAGGGGGCCTTCCGCGTAGCTGACTGCGACGACTATGCTTTCGAGGTTCCGGAAAAGAGCCTGCACAAGAAACATGTGCCGCAGAACATTAGGGATCTCTTCAAGGTGTCCCTGTCCATGCTGGATCGCCTGGTGGTGTCCACCGGCCCGCTGGCGGAGGTTTTCGCCGGCTTGCATCCCGACATTCGTGTGCAGCCCAACTACCTGCCCCGTGCTTGGTGGGGAGAGCTGCGTGGTCGACGTCGGGCAGGTGGCAAGCCGCGGGTCGGCTGGGCTGGGGGGAGCAGCCACAGCGGTGATCTGGAAATGATCGCCGAGGTGGTGCGTACGCTGGCCGGCGAGGTGGAATGGGTCTTCATGGGCATGTGCCCCGATTCGCTGCAATCCTATGTGCACGAATTCCATCCGGGGGTCAGCATCGCCGATTATCCGAGTCGGCTCGCGGCCCTTGATCTCGACCTGGCCTTGGCCCCGCTGGAGGACAATCTATTCAACCGCTGCAAGACCAACCTGCGCCAGCTCGAATACGGTGCCTGCGGTTATCCAGTGGTGTGCAGCGACATTGATCCGTTCCGTGACAGTGGCCTGCCGGTGACTCTGGTACGCAACCGCACCGAAGACTGGCTGGAGGCGATCCGCATGCACCTGGCTGATCTGGATGCCACGGCCAAGGCGGGCGATGCGCTGCGTGAGGAGGTGTTGCGCGACTGGATGCTCGAAGGTGAGAACCTGCAGCGCTGGCGTCAGGTCTGGCTACCCTGAGCCCGTATATCATGGGGCGCGAAGTGTGGTGGCGGTATCATCTGCATTCTTCGGTAAGGGCCAATGCCATTCAGTTTAGCATCACGATCAGTGCTGGCTCGCCGCGGGAATGGTGGTGATAGGCCATGCGCTGGGATGATAATGATTGGGCATTCGGGGGCATCCCCACAAAGGCGGGAACCAAGACGCGGAAATAGTCATGATTTGGCGTTTTGCACCGGGGAATGAGGCGCACCATCATCGGTCTCAGGAGCCGATTTCTGGGGCGCCGGGCGTAACGGGCACGAGGGGCAAAAAAATATCAAAGAAGCGCTAAAGAATTGGCAGGCCGGTACGATAACCCTAATGAAAGCTCTCTAGGCCATCCCAGGCGGTTGCCAAGGCCGGGAGTCGTACAAGCCCACACCACGAGGTTCTCGTCATGGCTCTTACCGTCAACACTAACGTCGCTTCCCTGAACACCCAGCGTAACCTGAACAGCGCATCCAGCCAGCTCAGTACTTCCATGCAGCGTCTGTCCACCGGTTCGCGCATCAACAGTGCCAAGGACGACGCGGCCGGTCTGCAGATCGCTAACCGTATGACCCGCCAGATCAATGGCCTGAACGTCGCGGTACGCAACGCCAACGATGGTATCTCCATGGCGCAGACCGCCGAAGGCGCTCTGCAGGAATCGACCAACATCCTCCAGCGTATGCGCTCCCTGACCCTGCAGGCTGCCAACGGTAGCAACAACGCCGATGACCGTACTGCGTTGAACGAGGAAGTCGCTGCCCTGCAATCCGAGCTGGACCGTATTGCCAGTACCACCAGCTTCGGCACCGGTACCAAGCTGCTCGATGGCTCCTTCACTGGTGTCAGCTTCCAGGTCGGTGCTCAGGCCACTGCTGATGATGTGATCACTTTCAGCATTACAGGCACCACTGCGGGGTTCAGTGCTTCCGATCTGGGTGTGGACAGCGCAGCGGTAGACCTGACTGGCGTGACCGATCAGGCTAGCACCGAGTCTGCTCTTAGCGCCATCGACGCGGCCCTCGATGCCATCGACAGCACCCGCGCTGGCCTGGGTGCGGTGCAGAACCGCTTCCAGAATACCATCAACAACCTGCAGAATATCGCCGAGAACTCCGAGGCTTCGCGTGGCCGCATTATGGACACCGATTTCGCCGCGGAAACCGCAGCACTGACCAAGAACCAGGTGCTGCAGCAAGCGGGTACCGCGATTCTGGCTCAGGCCAACCAACTGCCGTCGGCAGTGCTGAGCCTGCTGCAATAAGCTAAAGTAGCGGTGATCAATAGCCGGCAGGGGTAGGCGAATGTGCCTGCCCCTGCTTTTGCCTTTTGGGAGGCATCTATGGAGATCGGAATTCACGCAGTCAGAAATACCGCCATCGCCATACAGGATGGCAGAGTCAAGGGCGGCAGTGCTGCGTCCGCGGCGCCGGGCGGCTTTGCTGGCGAGGCGTTGGCCACTTCCGCTGTGGTGCAGGATCAGTCGCCCGAAGTGCCCGCTGCGCAGGACTTGAGCGCTGCCATCACCTCCATTCGTGAAGCGGCCCAGTCGATCCATCGTGACCTGAATTTTACCCTGGACGAAGAAAGCGGCGCAGTCATCGTCAAGGTTGTCGACAGCAATGGCGAGCTGGTGCGGCAAATCCCCTCGGAAGATATTCTGCGCCTGCGTGGGCAGTTGGAAGAGGCGCGCAGCCTGCTGTTCAGCGCCAAAGCCTAAAGCATGAATGACTTGGCACGATTTTTGTCTTATAGCCTATAGCGGCCGGTTTGTGCCGGAATACTGTCGGAGGATGATGAAATGGCGACTATCACCAGCACGGGTATCGGTTCTGGCCTGAAAATCAACGAGCTCGTCAGCGCCATGGTCGATGCCCAGGCCGCTCCGAAAACCGCGCAGTTGGACCGGCTCAAGGCCAGTACCGACAGTACCATTTCCGCTTATGGTCAGCTCACCAATGCGCTGGAAGCCTTTACCGCCAGCCTGAAGGAAATCAACACCGCCTCGGCGTTTACCGGTCTCAAGGCCAGTAGCAGCAATGAGGCTCTGGCGAAGGTCACGGCCGGCAATGATGCGGTGGCCGGTACCTACCAGTTGAAGGTCACGCAATTGGCGAGTGCCTCAAGAGCCAGCAGCGGGGTGATTGCCAGTGGCCAGACGTTTTCGGCGGGAACGCTGAATGTCAGCATCGGCGACAAGCAGTCGGTGGCCGTCGAGATCGCCGAGGGCGCGACCCTGGAAGATGTGCGCCAGGCGATCAATACCCAGCTCAAGGATCATGGCATCACCGCCAATATCATGAGTAACCCCGGCAATCCGCAGGAGGGTTCGCGTCTGGTGCTGAGCAGCACGACCACGGGAGAGGGCAATGATATCCGCGTCGAGGGCGTGGGCGGCGGCCTGGCGGCCCTGAATGTCAATGATACCCAGGGCAGCTATCTGACAAGGGCTGCCAATGCCGAGTTCGAGCTCGATGGTGTTCAGCTCAGCAGCACGTCGAATACGGTAGAAGGGGCAGTCAGCGGCCTGACGTTCGAGCTGCTTCAGGTGACTCCGGAGGGCGAGGGCGCGGCAACAATCGGTGTGAGTGGCGATAAGGAGGGGCTGACCGAGTCGCTGCAAAAGTTTGTTGATGCCTACAACAAGCTGGTCACGGTCACCAATAATCTCACCAAGGTTACCACCACGGAGGGGGCGACCGAGACCAACGCCGCGGCACTGACCGGCGACTCCCTTGTGCGGGGCTTGAACAACATGCTGCGTGGTGAGCTCAACAAGGTTGTCGAAGGTGCTGGCGTGCAGTCGCTGTACGATCTGGGCATCAGTACGACGCGGACTGGGACGCTGGAAATCGACCAGGATCGCATGTCCGATGCCTTGGAGCAGAATGCGGATGCTCTGGTGAATTTCTTCACGGGTAAGGAAGGGCTGTTCTCGCGCCTGGAAAACCAGGTGAACGCGTACACCAAATACGACGGCATCATCCAGACGCAGACCAAGGCGCTGAACATGACTCTTGGTAACATCAGCAAGCAGCGTGAAGACCACGACATGCGCATGGCTGTGCTGGAAGCCTCGCTCTTATCCAAATTCAATGCCATGGATAATCTGGTCTATCAGCTCAACAGTACTGGCAACAGTCTGCTGTCGAGTCTGGATGCTCTGAACAAGTCGCTAGGCAAGAATTAATCGTTAGACGATGGGTGGGGTAATGAGCAAGCGGTCGATTGACACCTACAGGCAGATCAATGTGAGCCAGGAAGTCTCGCCGTATCGTGCGGTGCAGCTCCTGCTTGATGGCGCATTGCAGCGTTTGATGCTTGCTCGTCAGGCGCAGCAGGACGGCGATGTCGCGGTGCGTGGTGTGGCCGTGGGGCGCACCATTACCATCCTGGGTGCGCTGCAGGCTGCCTTGGACAAGGAGTTGGGTGGTGAAATCGCCGAGAATCTGGACGAACTGTACGGATACATGACCCGGCGCTTGAGTGCGGTTGCCTTGGACGATACCCCGCGTAGCCTGGATGAAGTGCAGGCGCTTTTGCGTCAGATCAAGGAGGCCTGGGATGCCATTGGCGAAGAGGTGGAGCCGCTGGGCGAGTGAATTTTGCAATAGCTAGCTAAAGCTTTGCTGGTCAGGGCCGATACCTGAGGTATCAGCCAAACAGTAGAGCGAGAGTAACGATGAATGCACTGGCCCTTAAGCAATACCAGGCCGTCAACATCAATGCCCAGGTCCTTGGCGCCAGCCCCCATGGTTTGATTCAGATGCTCATCGACGGCGGCCTGGCGCGCATCGCCCAGGCCCGTGGCGCGATGGAGCGGGGGCAGACGGAATTGAAGGGGGCGCTGATCACCAAAAGCATCGCCATCGTCGGTGGCCTGCGCGACGCGCTGGACCATGAGCAGGGCGGTGAGTTGGCGGCGAATCTGGAGCGTCTTTACGATTACATGAGTGCGCGCTTGCTGCAGGCCCACCGTGATAACGAGCCGGCCTTGCTTGAAGAAGTTGCGGGGTTGCTGCGTGAGATCAAGTCTGCGTGGGATGCGATTGCCCAATAACAGCGTTACACCGGAGGAGATGGGAATGAGTTCATCCGTCCAGCATTTACAAGCGACCGGTTCGGCCATGCGTGATGCATTGGTCAATCAGGACTGGGCCGCGATTGGCGAGCTCGATCTGCAGTGTCGAATGGCAGTCGAGGCGGCGATGTCCGACAGTCGTGACGAGGAAGAACTGCGCAGTGGCCTGGAAAATTTGCTGTCTCTGTATCGAGAGCTTGTGACCGTTTGTCAGGCTGAGCAACAACGCCTTGCCAGCGAGCTGGTACAGCTCAACCAATCCCGTCAGGGTGCCAAGGTTTATCAGCTTTTCGGCTGATTACTCTGCATTTACCGAGTTTAACCCGCAGGTTCGGCTCGGTTTTTGTCACGTCCCCGTTTTGGGTTTTCCTTCCTTTTATCCGCTCTCGTTACCCTCTTATTCCAGCAGGTGCTTAGCTGTCGCTATTGGCAGGCGAAAAAGTTACGTCATAAAATTGACTGGCTTCAATTTTTTGACTTTACTAGTGGCCAGTTGCCGGTGTGTGCCGAAGATCTGGCGCGCATTTCCCTCATTCCTCGAGTCAGACATACACAAGATGTGGCGTGAAACCAAAATCCTGCTGATCGATGACAATGCTGCGCGTCGCCACGAATTGGCGATCATTCTGAGTTTTCTCGGGGAAGAGCACCTGGCCTGTACCAGTCAGGACTGGCGCAGTGTGGTGGCCGAGCTTGATTCCAGCAGGGCGGTGCTCAGCGTCGTACTGGGCGATGTCGAGGCCAAGGGCGGCGCATTGGAGCTGACCAAGCAGATCGCTGGCTGGGATGAGTTTCTGCCGCTGTTGACGGTGGGCGACTCCAGCGTTGCCGACTGGCCGGAAGATCTACGCAGGCGCGTGCTGGCCAGTCTGGAGACGCCGCTGAGTTACAACAAGCTGCTCGATTCGCTGCACCGCGCTCAGGTCTATCGTGAGATGTACGACCAGGCGCGTGATCGCGGTCGGCAGCGCGAGCCCAATCTGTTCCGTAGTCTGGTTGGCACCAGTCGTGCCATTGGGCAAGTACGGCAGATGATGCAGCAGGTAGCTGATACCGAAGCCAGTGTGCTGATTCTCGGCGAGTCCGGGACCGGCAAGGAAGTGGTCGCGCGCAATCTGCATTACCACTCCAAGCGCCGTGAGGCGCCGTTCGTGCCGGTCAATTGCGGCGCCATTCCCGCCGAGTTGCTGGAGAGCGAGCTGTTCGGCCACGAGAAGGGCGCCTTCACCGGTGCTATCACCAGCCGGGCAGGGCGCTTCGAGCTGGCCAATGGCGGCACATTGTTTCTCGACGAGATCGGTGACATGCCCCTGCCGATGCAGGTGAAGCTGCTGCGCGTGCTGCAGGAGCGCACCTTCGAGCGCGTCGGCAGCAACAAGACCCAGAGCGCTGATGTGCGCATCATCGCGGCTACGCACAAGAACCTGGAGAAGATGATCGAGGACGGCAGCTTCCGCGAGGATCTGTACTACCGCCTCAACGTCTTCCCCATCGAGATGGCGCCGCTGCGCGAGCGTATCGAAGACATCCCGCTGCTGATGAACGAACTGATCTCGCGCATGGAGCACGAGAAGCGTGGCTCCATTCGCTTCAACTCGGCGGCCATCATGTCGCTTTGTCGCCATGACTGGGCGGGCAACGTGCGCGAGCTGGCGAACCTGGTGGAGCGCATGGCTATCATGCATCCCTACGGCGTGATCGGCGTGGGTGAGCTGCCGAAGAAATTCCGTCATGTCGATGACGAAGACGAGCAACTCGCGGCCAGTCTGCGCGATGAGATGGAAGAGCGCGCGGCGATCATGGCCGGTCTGCCGGGCCTCGATACGCCGGCCATGCTGCCGCCGGAAGGCCTGGACCTGAAGGACTACCTGGGCAACTTGGAACAGGGCCTGATCCAGCAGGCGTTGGACGATGCCGGTGGAGTGGTGGCGCGTGCTGCCGAGCGCTTGCGCATTCGTCGCACCACGCTGGTGGAGAAGATGCGCAAGTACGGCATGAGTCGTCGCGAAGAGGACGGCCAGGACGAGGATTGACTTGTCTGGTGTAGGGGCGCGCACTGGCTCATGGCATGACGCTGTAAAGCTGGCGCGCACTGTGCCCCACAGGAATTGTTGACGCAAAAGCCGGAGCTTTGACGCAAGCTCCGGCTTTGTTTTTTCAAGTCACTGATAAATAAAGATAAAAAAGTAGGCACGGGGATTGCTAAGACTCTTGTATCCGACCGTCTTCTGACGGTGCGTCGTATGAGAGAAGCAAATGGAAGCCAACCGTCGCCCTCCCGAGTCAGCTGAGCCAGGTGTATCTGCGCCGCTCGAACAAGCCAGCCGCGCAGGACTGGAGCAGGCCTTTGCCCTGTTCAATCAGATGTCCAACCAGCTCAGCGAGTCCTACAGTCTGCTCGAGGCCCGGGTCAATGAGCTGAAGGGGCAACTGGCGCTGGTCAGTGCCCAGCGCATGCAGGAACTCGCGGAGAAAGAGCGTCTGGCGCATCGCCTGCAAAGCCTGTTGGACCTGCTCCCCGGCGGTGTGATCGTCATCGACGGCCAGGGCGTCGTGCGGGAAGCCAATCCCGTGGCCCGTGCATTGCTCGGCCAGCCACTGGTGGGCATGCTCTGGCGACAGGTGATCGCCCGTAACTTTGCCCCGCGTGAAGACGATGGCCATGAAATCTCGATGCGCGATGGGCGTCGGCTGTCCATCGCGACCCGCTCCCTGCACGGCGAGCCGGGACAGCTTGTGCTTTTGACTGACCTGACAGAAACCCGACGCCTGCAGGATCAACTGTCTCGCCACGAACGTCTTTCGGCGCTGGGGCGGATGGTCGCTTCCCTGGCGCATCAGATCCGTACGCCGCTTTCCGCCGCGCTGCTGTATGCCAGCCATCTCAACGAGCAGGTGCTGCCGGCCGAGCAGCAACAGCGCTTCGCCGGGCGTTTGAAGGAGCGGTTGCACGAGCTGGAAAATCAGGTGCGCGACATGCTGATCTTCGCTCGTGGCGAGCTGCCGCTGCCGGATCGTCTTGCGCCGCCTGCCTTGTTCGATGCGTTGCGCGCGGCTGCCGATGCGCATGTGGGCGATATGGCCGTGCGCTGGCAGTGCGATGTGCAGGGCGGCGAACTGCTGTGCAACCGCGACACGCTGGTCGGCACTGTACTCAATTTGATCGATAACGCCATCCAGGCGGCCGGGCGCGATGCCCGCCTGAAGGTGCATCTGTATCGCCGCGATGGCCAGCTGCGCCTGTGTGTCAGCGACAACGGCCCCGGCATGAGCCGGGAAACCCTGGCGCGCCTGGGCGAACCCTTCTTTACCACCAAGACCACCGGAACCGGCCTCGGCCTGGCGGTGGTCAAGGCAGTGGCCCGCGCTCACCAGGGCCAGTTGCTGCTGCAATCGCGTGCGGGTCGTGGCACCTGCGCCATCGTTTCTCTGCCGCTGCAAGGTGCAGCGCCTCACTCGAATCAGGAGTAACCCATGGCTGCCAAAGTCCTGCTGGTTGAAGACGACCGCGCGCTGCGCGAAGCCCTGGCCGATACCCTGTGCCTGGGCAGGCATGATTACCGGGCGGTCGACTGCGCCGAGGCGGCGCTGGTTGCGCTGACCGAGGAGTCGTTCGGGCTGGTGGTCAGTGACGTCAATATGCCGGGTATGGACGGGCACCAACTGCTGGCGCAGATTCGTGATCGCTACCCGCAATTGCCGGTATTGCTGATGACGGCTTTCGGTGCGGTGGAGCGTGCAGTGGATGCCATTCGTCAGGGTGCGGCCGATTATCTGGTCAAGCCGTTCGAGCCGCGTACGTTGCTCGAACTGGTGGCCAAACATGCTCTTGGCAAGCTGCCGGCAAGTGATCGTGACGGTCCGGTGGCGCTGGAGCCGGCCAGCCTGCAGTTGCTCGAGCTGGCCGCGCGCGTTGCGCAGAGTGACTCGACGGTGATGATCACCGGCGAGTCCGGCACCGGCAAGGAGGTGCTGGCGCGCTATATCCATCAGCAATCGCCACGCGCATCCGGTCCGTTCATCGCCATCAACTGTGCGGCGATTCCCGACAACATGCTCGAGGCCACATTGTTCGGCCATGAGAAGGGCGCATTCACTGGCGCGGTCACCGCTCAGCCCGGCAAATTCGAGCTGGCTGACGGCGGCACCATTCTGCTCGATGAAATTTCAGAAATGCCGCTGGGGCTGCAGGCCAAGCTGCTGCGGGTACTGCAGGAGCGCGAGGTTGAGCGGGTCGGCGCACGCAAGCCGATCAATCTGGACATTCGCGTGCTGGCCACCAGCAACCGTGACCTGGCCAGCGAAGTGGCGGCCGGACGCTTCCGTGAAGACCTTTACTATCGCCTGTCGGTATTCCCGCTGGCCTGGCGTCCGCTGCGTGAACGCCCTGCCGATATTCTGCCGCTGGCCGAGCGGCTGCTGGCCAAGCACGTCAAAAAAATGAATCAGACGCCGGTGCGCCTGTCGGATTCCGCCGCGCAAAGCCTGGTGCAGCACCAGTGGCCGGGTAACGTGCGTGAACTGGATAACGCCATTCAGCGCGCCTTGATTCTGCAGCAGGGTGGGGTGATTCAGGCGCAGGATCTCTGCCTGCATGCGCCTATCGGCCAAACGGTGCAGAGCGCAGCGCCGCGTCTCGCCGTCGTGCCGAGCGTTGCACCGCCTTTGTCGCAGCCGGTCGAGGTTGCCAGTGCCGCCGACTCCAGTGCGCTGGGCGATGACCTGCGTCGCCGCGAGTTTCAGGTGATCATCGACACCCTGCGCGCCGAGCGTGGCCGTCGCAAGGAAGCTGCCGAGCGTCTGGGTATCAGTCCGCGGACGCTGCGCTACAAGCTGGCGCAGATGCGCGATGCGGGTATGGATGTGGAGGCCTATCTGTACGCCAGTTGATCGTCGTGCAATCGGCGAAAAGCTTCGCGGACAAGTCCGCTCCCACGGGGGTGCGCTGCCGATTCCTTCTGAGGGGGGAGAGTAGCGAGCCCGTATGCGGGCCAGGTTGTCGGGTGAATCTAATTTCATCCCGGTCATGAGCTGGCTACTTGTGGGAGCGGACTTGTCCGCGAAATTTCTGGGGCTGTGCCGACTCATGCAAGCTCTCCGGCCGGGCGTCGCCCGGCTTTTGCGCATCCTTTCACCGCGCATTTCACTTCTTGGCACTCTTGTTGCAAATACCTCTGCATAGCGCCGCTAGCGTCAAAAAGCGGGCAGTGGAGGATGTGATGAGCCAGGGTGTCGAATTCAATCGCTTGATGCTGGAAATGCGTTCCATGCAGGCTGAGGCCATGGCGCGTCATAAACCTGCTGCCAGCGAGCCAGCGCCGGGTGCGCCGAGCTTCTCGGATATGCTCGGGCAGGCGGTGAACAAGGTCAACGAGACCCAGCAGGCTTCCAACAAGCTCGCCACTGCGTTCGAGATGGGACAGAGCGGGGTCGATCTGACCGACGTGATGATCGCCTCGCAGAAGGCCGGCGTATCCTTCCAAGCCATGACCCAGGTGCGTAACAAGCTGGTCCAGGCCTATCAAGACATCATGCAGATGCCGGTCTAGAACCTATGCAAAATCTGCTGCGCGTCGGGTCTGCCGCGTTAAAAACAGACTCAAAATGCTCATTTACAGCTTGTAAACTCCGCTTTTTCGCCTGTTTTTGCCTTGCATACCTCTAGCTCGCAAGATTTTGAACAGGTTCTGAGGATTGATTAATGGCTGAAGCAGCAGTAGCAAACGTACCGGCCAAGGCCGAAGCAGGAGCGCCCAAGAAGCCTCTGCTGGGCCTTAGCTTCCTGGAAAATCTCGCCGAAATGTCGGTGCTGCGTCAGCTCGGCCTGCTGGTCGGTCTGGCGGCCAGCGTGGCCATTGGCTTTGCCGTGGTGCTCTGGTCGCAGCAGCCGGATTACCGTCCGCTCTATGGCAGCCTCAACGGTATGGATGCTACCCAGGTGGTCGAGACCCTGAGCGCATCCGGTATCGACTACACCATCGAACCCAACTCCGGTGCGCTGCTGGTCAAGGCCGACGATCTGGCGCGCGCGCGCCTGCGCCTGGCCGCCGCTGGCGTGGCGCCGACCGACAACAGCGTTGGTTTCGAAATTCTCGACCGCGAGCAGGGCCTGGGCACCAGTCAGTTCATGGAAGCGACCCGTTACCGCCGTGGCCTGGAAGGCGAACTGGCGCGTACGGTTGCCAGCCTCAATAACGTCAAGGCTGCGCGCGTGCATCTGGCCATGCCCAAGGCGTCGGTCTTCGTGCGCGACGAGCGCAAACCGTCCGCCTCCGTTCTGGTCGAGCTTTACCCCGGGCGCGGGCTGGAACCCAGTCAGGTGATGGCGATCGTCAATCTGGTGGCGACCAGCGTTCCCGAGCTGGACAAGGGGCAGGTCACCGTGGTCGATCAGAAGGGCAACCTGCTTTCCGATCAGCAGGAGCTGTCCGAGCTGACCATGGCGGGCAAGCAGTTCGATTACACCCGTCGCATGGAAGGGCTGTTCACTCAGCGCGTGCACAACATCCTGCAGCCGGTGCTGGGCACCGGTCGCTACAAGGCCGAAGTTTCGGCTGATGTGGATTTCAGCTCGGTGGAGTCCACCTCCGAGATGTTCAACCCAGATCAGCCGGCGCTGCGCAGCGAGCAACAGGTCAACGAGCAGCGTCAGAGCAGCCTGCCGCCGCAAGGTGTGCCCGGCGCGCTGTCCAATCAACCGCCTGGCCCGGCTGCCGCTCCCGAGCAGGCTGCTGGCGCCGCTGCGCCGGCCGGCCCTGTTGCCGCTGGTCAGCCACTGGTCGATGCCAATGGCCAGCAGATCATGGACCCGGCCACCGGCCAGCCGATGCTGGCGCCGTACCCGGCGGACAAGCGCGAGCAGTCCACCCGCAACTTCGAGCTGGACCGTTCCATCAGCTACACCCGCCAGCAGCAGGGGCGCCTGCGCCGCCTGTCGGTCGCGGTGGTTGTGGACGATCAGGTGCGCGTCGATCCGGCCACCGGCGAAACCAGCCGGGTGCCGTGGAGCACTGATGACCTGGCGCGTTTCACTCGTCTGGTACAGGACTCGGTGGGCTTCGATGCCAGCCGTGGCGATAGCGTCAGTGTTATTAACACCCCGTTCAGTGCCGAGCGTGAGGTAGCCATCGATCTGCCGTGGTATGAGAGTGAGCTGTTCGGCATGGTCATGGGCTTGCTCAAGCAGTTGGTCCCGGCCCTGATGATTTTCCTGCTGGTGTGGTTCGTGCTGCGCCCGGTGATGAAGAACATTAGCGGCGGTAACAAGGAGTTGTCCGAGCGTGATGTTGAGCTTGGTCCAATGGCCGGCCTGGATGGTGAGCTGTCCGATGATCGCGTCAGCCTCGGCGGGCCGCAGAGCATACTGCTGCCAAGCCCGAGTGAGGGGTATGATGCGCAACTGAACGCTATCAAGAGTCTGGTGGCGGAAGATCCTGGCCGCGTAGCCCAGGTCGTGAAAGAGTGGATCAACGCCGATGAATGACAATCGTACCGCTACCAAACTGACCAAGGTCGACAAGGCCGCGATTCTCCTGCTTTCGCTGGGCGAGACCGATGCCGCGCAGGTGCTGCGCCATCTCGGCCCGAAGGAAGTGCAGCGCGTCGGCGTCGCCATGGCCGGCATGCGCAACATCCACCGCGAGCAGGTCGAGCAGGTGATGGGCGAGTTCGTCGAGATCGTCGGCGATCAGACCAGCCTGGGCGTCGGCTCCGACGGTTACATCCGCAAGATGCTCACTGCCGCACTGGGCGAGGACAAGGCCGGCAACCTGATCGACCGCATCCTCCTTGGCGGCAGCACCAGCGGCTTGGACAGCCTGAAGTGGATGGAGCCGCGCGCCGTTGCCGATGTGATTCGCTACGAGCACCCGCAGATCCAGGCCATCGTCGTCGCCTACCTCGACCCCGATCAGGCCGGCGAGGTGCTCAGCCATTTCGATCACAAGGTGCGCCTGGACATCATCCTGCGCGTGTCCTCGCTCAACACCGTGCAGCCGTCTGCGCTCAAGGAACTCAACCAGATTCTCGAGAAGCAGTTCTCCGGCAGTGCCAACACCACGCGCGCCACCATGGGTGGCGTCAAGCGCGCGGCGGACATCATGAACTTCCTCGACAGCTCGGTCGAAGGCCAGCTCATGGACTCGATCCGCGAAGTGGACGAAGACCTGTCGACGCAGATCGAGGACCTCATGTTCGTCTTCGACAACCTGGCCGACGTCGACGACCGCGGTATCCAGGCGCTGATGCGCGAAGTCTCGTCCGAAGTGCTGGTGCTGGCGCTCAAGGGCGCCGACGATGCGATCAAGGACAAGGTATTCAAGAACATGTCCAAGCGCGCGGCCGAGTTGCTGCGCGACGACCTGGAAGCCAAGGGGCCGGTGCGCGTCAGCGATGTGGAAGCCGCGCAGAAGGAAATTCTCACCATTGCCCGGCGCATGGCCGAAGCCGGGGAGATCGTGCTCGGCGGCAAGGGTGGCGAGGAGATGGTCTAAACCATGGCCAAGGAGCCTGAGAGCGAGCTGATTCGCGCCAAGGACCTGGGCATTGTCGACCGTTGGGCACTGCCCAGCTTCGACGAGCCTGGTGCGGAGCCGGCCGAAGCCGAAGAGGCTGGCGACGAGCAGGCGCCGCAGCCTGCCGCTGAAGTCAAGGCGGAAGATGCCGGGCAGGTCGAAGAGGTCGCCATCGAGGATGTCAAACCGCTGACGCTCGACGAGCTCGAAGCCATTCGCCAGGATGCCTACAACGAAGGCTTCGCCACTGGCGAGAAGGACGGTTTCCATGCCGGCCAGATCAAGGCCAAGCAGGAGGCCGACGCGGCCCTGGCGGTGAAGGTCGGCAACCTGGAAAGGCTGATGACGCAACTGCTCGATCCTATCGCCGAGCAGGATGCACAGATGGAAGTGGCCATGGTGCGCCTGGTCAGCCACATGGTGCATGAGGTGATTCAGCGTGAGCTGAAAACCGACTCCAGCCAGATTCGTCAGGTCCTGCGTGAGGCGCTCAAGCTGCTGCCCATGGGCGCGGACAACGTGCGCATTCACGTCAACCCGCAGGACTTCGAGACGATCAAGGCGCTGCGCGAGCGTCACGAGGAAAGCTGGCGCATCCTCGAAGACGACAGCCTGCTGCCCGGCGGTTGCCGCATCGAGTCGGAACACAGCCAGATCGACGCCAGTGTCGAGACACGCATGGCGCAGGCGCTCAAGCAACTGTTCGAGCAGCAGCGCGCGCAGGCCACTCAGCCGCCGGAGGCGGACCTCAACCTGGACCTGGACAGCCAAGATGCGCCTTGATCGCGTGAGCTTCGCCCGGCGTCTGGAGGGTTACAGCGATGCGATCAGCCTGCCCAGCCAGCCCATACTCGAAGGTCGTCTGCTGCGCATGGTCGGCCTCACCCTGGAGGCCGAAGGGCTGCGTGCGGCCGTTGGCAGCCGCTGCCTGGTGGTCAACGACGACAGCTACCACCCGGTTCAGGTCGAGGCCGAGGTGATGGGCTTTTCCGGCGGCAAGATCTACCTGATGCCCGTGGGCAGCCTGGCCGGCATTGCCCCCGGCGCGCGCGTGGTACCGCTGCCCGATGCCGGGCGCCTGCCCATGGGCATGACCATGCTCGGCCGGGTGCTCGATGGCGCTGGCCGTGCACTGGACGGCAAGGGCGGGATGAAGGCCGAGGATTGGGTGCCGATGGATGGCCCGACCATCAACCCGCTCAATCGCGACCCCATCAGCCAGCCGCTGGACGTCGGCATTCGTTCGATCAATGGCCTGCTTACCGTCGGGCGTGGTCAGCGTCTGGGCCTGTTCGCCGGCACCGGTGTCGGCAAGTCGGTACTGCTGGGCATGATGACGCGCTTTACCGAGGCCGAGATCATCGTCGTCGGCCTGATCGGCGAGCGTGGCCGTGAGGTCAAGGAATTCATCGACGAGATTCTTGGCGAAGAGGGCATCAAGCGCTCCGTGGTCGTCGCCTCGCCGGCCGACGATGCACCGCTGATGCGCCTGCGCGCCGCTCAGTACTGCACACGCATCGCCGAATATTTCCGTGACAAGGGCAAGAACGTCCTGCTGCTGATGGATTCGCTGACCCGCTACGCCCAGGCGCAGCGTGAAATCGCCCTGGCCATCGGTGAGCCGCCGGCGACCAAGGGTTATCCGCCCTCGGTGTTCGCCAAATTGCCGAAACTGGTCGAGCGCGCCGGTAACGCCGAGGCTGGCGGTGGTTCGATCACCGCGTTCTACACCGTGCTGAGTGAAGGGGACGACCAGCAGGACCCCATCGCCGATGCGGCGCGTGGTGTGCTCGATGGCCACTTCGTGCTGTCCCGGCGACTGGCCGAGGAAGGGCATTATCCGGCGATCGATATCGAATCCTCCATCAGTCGGGTCATGCCGCAGGTGGTGCCGCCGGAGCAGCTGCGCCAGGCGCAGCGCTTCAAGCAGCTGTGGTCACGCTATCAGCAGAGCCGCGATCTGATCAGCGTCGGTGCCTATGTCCCGGGTGGCGACGCCGATACCGACCTGGCCATCGCACGGCAACCGGCCATGGCCCAGTACCTGCGTCAGGGCCTGGACGAAAGCGTGGGCATGGCGCAAAGCCGCGAGCAATTGGCAGGTGTACTGGGGCAATGATGGCGCCGAGGCCGTACCGCCCCCAGGTTCTTGAGGCGTGGCCTCGATGAGCCTCAACCGCGCCAAGCGCCTGCAACCTGTCGTCGATATGGCGCAAAAGGCCGAACGCGAGGCGGCGCGCCAGCTCGGGCACTGTCAGGGCCTGGTTGGCCAAGCCGAGGCCAAGTTGGGTGAGCTGGAGCGTTTTCGCGGTGATTACCAGCAGCAGTGGATCAGCGAGGGTAGTAAGGGCGTTTCCGGCCAGTGGCTGATGAACTACCAGCGTTTCTTGTCGCAGTTGGAGACGGCGGTTGGCCAACAGCAGCAGAGCCTGGAGTGGCACCGCGCCAACCTGGAGAAGGTGCGTGCCGTATGGCAGCAGCGCTATGCGCGTCTCGAGGGGCTGCGCAAGCTGGTGCAGCGCTATATCGACGAAGCCCGCTTGGCCGAGGACAAGCGCGAACAAAAACTGCTCGACGAGCTGGCGCAGCGGCTGATCGATCGGGGCGAGTCCTGATTAAAGTTGTTTCGTTGCCTGCCAAATGCTAAACCTTCAGTCGTGAACCGCCCTATCCGGCAAAGTCTCGACAAAGGAGTAGACATGGCCATCACCTCGCAGCCGTCGGCGGACGGGCAAGAGCTGACCATCGTGATTCGAGGGCGCTTCGACTTCGCCTCCCACCAGGAATTTCGTGACGCCTACGAGCGCGTCAACGTGACGCCCAGGCGCTATCAGGTCGACCTGCGCGACACCAGTTATCTGGATAGCTCGGCGCTGGGCATGCTGCTGCTGCTGCGCGACCACGCGGGCGGCGATGCCGCGCAGATCCGTCTGCTCAACTGCAGCAGTGACGTGCGCAAGATTCTCGCCATTTCCAACTTCGAGCAGCTGTTTCAGATCAGCTGAGCATGGCCGACCGTCTTGCGATCCTGATCGCCGAGGACAACGCGGCTGATCGCATGCTGTTGTCCACCATCGTCAGCCGCCAGGGCCACCGTGTGCTCACGGCAAGCAATGGGCTGGAGGCGGTCGCCCTGTTCGAGCAGGAGCGCCCGCAGCTGGTGCTGATGGATGCCCTGATGCCGGTGATGGATGGTTTCGAGGCCGCCCGCAGGATCAAGCTGCAGGCCGGCGATGCGCTGGTGCCGATCATCTTTCTCACCTCGCTCACCGAGAACGAGGCGCTGGTGCAATGTCTGGAGGCTGGTGGCGACGACTTTCTCGCCAAGCCCTACAACCGAGTGATACTCGAAGCCAAGATCGGTGCGATGGACCGCCTGCGCCGCCTGCAAGACACGGTGTTGCAGCAGCGCGACCTGATCGCCCGGCACAACGAACACCTGCTGCGCGAGCAGCGCGTGGCCAAGGCGGTATTCGACAAGGTCGCCCACTCCGGCTGCCTGGATGCACCGAACATCCGCTACATGCAGTCGCCCTATGCGCTGTTCAATGGTGACCTGCTGCTGGCGGCCTATAAGCCCTCCGGCGGCATGCATGTGATGCTCGGCGACTTCACCGGCCATGGTCTGCCGGCGGCCATCGGCGCCATGCCGCTGGCCGAGGTGTTCTACGGCATGACCGCCAAGGGGCATGCGCTGGCCGAAATCCTGCGCGAGATCAACGCCAAGCTCAAGCGCATCCTGCCGGTTGGGGTTTTTTGCTGCGCCACCTTGCTCAACATCAGCAGCAAGCGTGGGCTGCTCGAAGTGTGGAATGGCGGGTTGCCGGATGGTTATCTGCTGCATGCCGACGGCCGCCCGCGTCAGCCCTTGGTATCACGCCATCTGCCGCTCGGCATCCTCGAGCCTGCGGCGTTCAGTGCTCGTTGCGAAGTCTATCCGCTGGCACCGGGAGATCGCATCTTCCTCTTCAGCGACGGGGTGCTCGAGGCCAGCGATAAGCAGGGGCAGCTATTCGGCGAGGAGCGCCTGCTCAGGCTGTTGGACGCCAATCGTCAGCCGCAAGCCTTGTTCGAAGAAATCCAGCAGGCCTTGGCGGCGTTTCGCGGCGAGCAGCAGGACGATGTCAGCCTGATCCAGGTCGGGCTCGCCGAAGATGACGAGCACCCACGGCCGCTGGCCTTTGCCGACAGCGGCCAGAGCAATGTCATGGATTGGTCGGCCAGTTTCGAATTTCGCGCGCTGAGCCTGCGCCATTTCAATCCCTTGCCGTTCTTGTTGCAGTTGCTGCTGGACGTACAGGCGCTGCGCCCGCGTGGCGGCGAGCTGTACACGGTACTCGCCGAGCTGTACTCCAACGCGCTGGAGCACGGCGTGATGGGCCTGGATTCCTCGCTCAAGCAGGATGCCAGCGGGTTCGCCGAGTACTACCGGGAGCGGCGCCAGCGCCTGGCGTCATTGCGCGATGGCTATGTGCGCTTTCACCTGCAGATGTTGCCGGAGGGAAATGGCGGCCGCCTTATCGTCGGGGTGGAGGACAGCGGGCCTGGTTTCGATCCGGCCAGGCTCATGGCCACCCGGGAAGACGCACTGTGCGGGCGCGGCCTGGCGTTGGTCCGAGAACTGAGCGACGGCTTTGCCTTCGGCCCCGACGGACGGGGCGTCAGCGTGGAGTTTTGCTGGGCCGCTGAGGCATAATCCGCACCTTGATGTTCAGGGAGTGACCCGGTGTCCGATATCCATCTCGACGATGCCGTCCTGGTAGCCTTGCAGGATGTCATGGAAGACGAATACCCGATTCTGCTCGATACCTTCGTTGCCGATTCCGAGGAGCGTTTGCGTCTGTTGCAGCAGGCCCAGGCCGACGGCGACGCGCAGGCTCTGCGTCTGGCCGCACACAGCTTCAAGGGCAGTTGCAGCAACATGGGCGCCGTACTGCTGGCCGGCCTGTGCAAGGAACTGGAGGATGCCGGGCGGCGCGAGGCGCTGGAGTCGGCTCCGGCGCTGATCGAGCAGATCGAACGCGAGTTCGCCATCGTCCGCATTCTGTTCAAGTCCGAGCGTCAGCGTTACCGCGCCTGACGGCTTTTCAGGAGTTGGCCCGCCCTTTGCTCTGATACCGTCACGACCCATTAGACGGAGAGCGTCCATGTCCGCGTTGCCCGACCTACGCCTGCAGGCTACGCCTGAGGTGAAGAGCAAAGCGAAGCCGCCGGCCAAAGCGCCGGAACCCAGCAAGAACGGTGCTTCCAGCTTTGCCGAGGTGTATGCCAAGGAGCGTCAGGCCAAGCCTGGCGAGCGCGCTGGCAGCCCCGATAAACCCACTCAGGAGCCGAAGCCCGCAGCGCCTGGTGCAGAGACCGATGCCGCCTCGCCTGCCGCTGAACAGACTGCGGTTGCCGCCCCCGGCAATAGTTTGCCGACCGAGGCGGGCGCCGAAGATGAGCTCGATCCGCTCCTGGCGATGGCGCTCGGCGGCATCCAGCCTCAGGTAGACGAGGCGGCGCTAACCGAAGAGTCGCCGGATATGCCGGCGCTGGTGATTACCGGCGCTGGCACCGCGGCCGCCGACAATGGCGAGCCCGTGCTGGATGAAGAGGCCATGGACCCGCTGGCGCTGCTCAAGCAACCAGCCGAGCAGGCGAGCAAGGCGCAAACCCCGCAGGATGCCGCGAACAAGAGCGCCAGGATCGCCAGCAGTACTGACTTTGCCGCCGCCATGGCGGCCATGGGCAAGGGTGACGAGTCGGCGGAGAGCGGCGAAGAGTCGCTGTTGGACCTGCCGCTTGAAGGCCAGGCCAAGGACGTGCTGGAGAGTCTCAAGGACAGCGTTGCGCCCAATCGCCCGGATCAGTTCGTCAGCAAACTCAACGCCCTGACCCAGGCCCTCAATCATCAGGCTGGCGCCACGCAGCGGCTGCCGCTGGTGCCCGGGCAGCCGGTGGCCATGCAGCAGGGCGGTTGGAGCGAGGCGGTGGTGGATCGCGTCATGTGGCTGTCCAGCCAGAACCTCAAGTCGGCCGAGATCCAGCTCGATCCAGCCGAGCTGGGGCGCCTCGAGGTGCGCGTGAACCTGTCCCAGGACCAGGCCCAGGTGACTTTCGCCAGCCCCAATGCGGGCGTGCGTGAGGCGCTGGAAGGGCAGATGCATCGCCTACGTGAGCTGTTCGCCCAGCAAGGCATGAACCTGGCCGATGCCAACGTTTCCGATCAGTCGCTCAACCGCGGCTGGCAGGGGCAGGGCGAGGGTGGTCGCGGCGGCTCCGGCTCGCGTGACGGCCTGCTTGCCGGCGAAGAGCTGCAGCCCGGCGCTCAACAGGAGGTGCGCAGCGACCGATTGAGCGCGGGCCGTGGTCTGGTCGATTACTACGCGTGAAAGGCGCCTCGCGCATGTTCCTGGCGACTTTCTGACGTAACGGATAGCGCTGCGTCGCGCGAAGCAATGCCTGATGATCGGTATTCCTCCGCTAGACTTGCATTTGCCCGGGTTGCCGAAAGGTGCCCGGGCGAATGCATTTTGGGGTGACAGCAGGCAGCTGGCGCTGTTAAATCCGCAGCCCAGAGTTAGACAAGCCTGCTCATATGCTGGCATAACACTTGCTCCGAACCCTTTGAATGCGGAAAGAACCCAGGCACTGACGGATTATTGGCATGGCTAAGAAAGAAGCGGCATCGACTGCCGATGGACAACCCGCCGGCAAGAGCAAGCTCAAGCTCATCATCCTGATCGTGGTGGGGTTGCTCCTGGCCGTTGGTCTTTCCATTGGCGGTACCTGGTTCATTCTCAGCAAGGGCGACAAGCATGAGGAGGCCAAGCCTGAAGAGGCAGCCGCCGCTGCGCCTGTCCGTCAGCCGGCCCTTTACCAGGACCTGATGCCGGCCTTCGTGGTCAATTTCAATTACCAGAACCGTACCCGCTATCTGCAGGTGAGCATGGCCCTGATGAGCCGCGATGCCGCCGGGATGGCGAAGCTCAAGGTGCATATGCCGGTGCTGCGCAACCGCCTGGTGATGCTGCTCTCCGGGCAGGATTTCGCCGCGCTGCAAACGCCGCTGGGCAAGGAGATGCTCCTGCAGCAGGCGCTGGCCAGCGTGCAGGAGTTGGCGCAGAAGGAAACCGGCAGCACCGTGGTCGAGCAGGTGCTGTTCACCAATTTCGTATTGCAGTAGCGGGAGCCGAAGATGGCCGTGCAAGACCTGCTTTCCCAGGACGAGATCGATGCGCTGTTGCATGGCGTCGATGACGGCCTGGTAGAAACCGAGGACGCCGCGGAGCCGGGTAGCGTCAAGCAATATGACCTGACCAGTCAGGATCGTATCGTTCGCGGGCGCATGCCCACCCTGGAGATGATCAACGAGCGTTTCGCCCGTTACACCCGCATCAGCATGTTCAACCTGCTGCGCCGCTCGGCCGATGTCGCCGTCGGTGGTGTGCAGGTGATGAAGTTCGGCGAATACGTGCATTCGCTCTACGTGCCCACCAGTCTCAACCTGGTGAAGATGAAGCCGTTGCGTGGCACCGGCCTGTTCATTCTCGACGCCAAGCTGGTGTTCAAGCTGGTGGACAACTTCTTCGGCGGCGACGGGCGCCACGCCAAGATCGAGGGCCGTGAGTTCACCCCCACCGAGCTGCGTGTGGTGCGTATGGTGCTCGACCAGGCCTTCGTCGACATGCGTGAGGCCTGGCACGCGGTGATGGATATCAACTTCGAGTACGTCAACTCCGAGGTCAACCCGGCGCTGGCCAATATCGTCAGCCCCAGCGAGGTGGTGGTGGTGTCCACCTTCCATATCGAACTGGATGGCGGCGGTGGTGACCTGCACATCACCATGCCGTATTCGATGATCGAGCCGATCCGCGAGATGCTCGATGCCGGCTTCCAGTCCGATGTCGACGATCAGGACGAGCGCTGGATCAAGGCCCTGCGCGAAGACATCCTCGATGTCAGCGTACCGCTGGCCGCCACGGTGGCACGTCGTCAATTGAAGCTGCGCGACATCCTGCACATGCAGCCGGGCGATGTGATCCCGGTGGAGCTGCCGGAGAACGTGATCATGCGTGCCAATGGCGTGCCGACGTTCAAGGTCAAGCTGGGCGCGCACAAGGGCAATCTGGCCCTGCAGGTGCTCGAACCAATCGAACGCCAGCGCTGAGGCGCTGGAACTCCGTAGGGTCAACAGGCCCGAGGCAAACGAATAGCTGGAGCCAGGCGAGGAAAGACGATGGCAGACGAAGAAAACACTTCCCCAGAGGAACAGGCGCTGGCCGACGAATGGGCCGCAGCGCTGGCCGAGGCAGGCGATGCAGGTCAGGACGATATCGATGCGATGCTCGCCGGGCAGGCCGCAGCGCAGCCGGCGGCCCCGCGGGCGCCGATGGAAGAGTTCGGCAGCGCACCGGTGCCCAGTAACCTGCCCGCCAACCTGGACGGGCCGAATCTGGACGTGATTCTGGATATTCCGGTGTCCATCTCCATGGAGGTGGGCAACACCGATATCACCATCCGCAACCTGCTGCAGCTCAACCAGGGCTCGGTGATCGAGCTTGATCGCCTGGCTGGCGAGCCGCTCGACGTGCTGGTCAATGGCACGCTGATCGCTCATGGTGAAGTGGTGGTGGTCAACGAGAAGTTCGGCATCCGCCTGACGGACGTGATCAGCCCCAGCGAACGTATCAAGAAGCTGCGCTGATCATGGCTCGACTCTTCGCGTTGTTGCTTGCGCTGCCGGGGCTGACGCTGGCCGCCGAGCCTGCGGGCAAGGCCGCCACGCCCATGGCCGGTAGCGATGTGGCCGGTCAGCTTGGCCAGTTGCTGCTGGGGTTGCTGCTGGTCATCGGTCTGATTTTCGTCCTGGCCTGGCTGCTGCGCCGCGTGCAGCAGCTGGCGCCGCGTGGCGGGCAGGTGATCAAGCTGCTGGCCACGCAACCGCTGGGGCCTCGTGATCGCCTGGTGCTGGTGCAGGTGGGCAACGAGCAGATTCTGCTGGGCCTGTCCGCCGGGCGTATCGCGCCCTTGCACGTGCTCAAGGAGCCTGTGCATCTGGCCGATGCCGAGCCGGCCACACCGGAATTCGCCCAGCGCCTGATGGAACTGCTGGGCAAGGATCAGAAGGACAAATCCTGATGCTGCGCTTGTTGCTGGTGCTGGTGTTGAGCCTGGCCGCTTCACTGGCGTTCGCCGAAGACCCGCCCGGTGCCGGCTCGCTGATTCAGCAGGGCAACAGCCCGCTATCGGTCCCGGCGATCACCCTGACGACGGACGCGGAAGGCCAGCAGGAGTACTCGGTCAGCCTGCAGATCCTGCTGATCATGACGGCGCTGAGCTTCATCCCGGCGTTCGTCATGCTGATGACCAGCTTCACCCGGATCATCATCGTCTTCTCCATCCTGCGCCAGGCGCTGGGCCTGCAGCAGACGCCGTCGAACCAGATACTCGTCGGTCTGGCGCTGTTTCTGACGATGTTCATCATGGCGCCGATTTTCGACCGGATTAACACCGACGCACTGCAGCCCTATCTCAACGAGGAGATCGTTGCGCAGGAGGCGCTCACCCGCGCAGAGGGGCCGATCCGTGACTTCATGCTGGCGCAGACCCGCGAGAGCGACCTGGCCCTGTTCGTGCGTCTGTCCAAGCGTACCGACCTGGCGGGGGTAGAGGACGTGCCGCTGACCATCCTGGTGCCGGCCTTCGTTACCTCCGAGCTGAAGACCGCGTTCCAGATCGGCTTCATGATCTTCATTCCCTTTCTGATCATCGATATGGTGGTGGCCAGTATTCTCATGGCGATGGGTATGATGATGCTGTCACCTTTGATCATCTCCCTGCCGTTCAAGATCATGCTGTTCGTTTTGGTTGACGGCTGGGCGCTGATCATGGGCACCCTGGCCGCCAGTTTCGGCACGATATAGCGAGGCCTTCGATGACTCCCGAGGTGGCGGTTGACCTGTTTCGCGAAGCGCTGTGGCTGATCGTGCTGATCGTCGGCCTGGCGGTGGTGCCGAGCCTGGTGGTCGGTCTGATCGTGGCCATGTTCCAGGCCGCTACGCAGATCAACGAACAGACCTTGAGCTTTTTGCCGCGTCTGATGGTGATGCTGATCACCCTGATCTGGGCCGGCCCGTGGCTGGTGAGCCAGCTGATGGAGTACACCCAGACGCTGATCCAGAACATTCCGTACCTCATAGGTTGAGGGCAGGGCACGATGCTGGAGTTGAGCAACGAGCAGATCAGCGGCTGGGTCGGCCAGTTCCTGCTGCCGTTGTTTCGTATCGCCGCGATGCTGATGGTGATGCCGATCATCGGTACCCAGCTGGTGCCGACGCGTGTGCGGCTCTACCTGGCCCTGGCCATCAGCGTGGTGCTGGTGCCGAGCCTGCCACCGATGCCGCAGGTCGACGCGCTGAGCCTGCGCAGCCTGCTGATGATTCTCGAACAGGTGCTGATCGGGGTCATGTTCGGTTTTATCCTCCAGTTGTTCTTTCACGTCTTCAGCGTTGCCGGGCAGATCATCGCCATGCAGATGGGCCTGGGCTTCGCTTCCATGGTCGATCCTACCAACGGCGTGTCGGTGCCGGTGCTCGGCCAGTTCATGCTGATGCTGGTGACGCTGCTGTTCCTGGCGATCAATGGGCATCTGGTGGTGCTGGAAATCCTCGCCGAAAGCTTCGTCAGCCTGCCGCCGGGGCAGGGCATGATGGTCAATCACTACTGGACATTGGCCGGCAAGCTGAGCTGGGTGATCGGTGCCGGGCTACTGCTGACATTACCCATGGTCACTGCGCTGCTGGTGATCAACCTGGCGTTCGGCGTCATGACCCGGGCCGCGCCGCAGCTGAACATCTTTTCCATCGGCTTCCCCCTGACCCTGGCCATGGGCCTGGTGATTTTCTGGGTGGGGCTCTCCGATTTCGGCAACCTGTTTCAGGCGCTGGCCAGCGAAGCCCTGCAGCAGTTGGGCGAATTCGCCTTGACGCGATGAGGGGCGAGCATGGCTGAGAGCGAGAGCGGCGCCGACAAGAGCGAGGAACCCACAGGCAAGCGACTTGAAGAGTCGCGCAAGAAGGGCCAGATCGCTCGCTCCAAGGAGCTCAATACCCTGGCGGTGACCCTCACCGGCACCGTGGCCCTGATCATCTTCGGCGCCTACATGGGCAATGTGCTGATGGATATCATGCGTGGCAATTTCAGCCTGCCGCGTGACGTGTTGATGAGCGAACGCAGCATGGCGCTGTATCTGCTGGCCTCCGGCAAGGAGGCACTGGTAGCGGTGCAGCCATTCTTGATCGCGTTGCTGATCGCGTCCATCGCCGGCCCGGTCGCCCTGGGCGGCTGGCTGTTTTCCGCCGAAGCGCTGCAACCCAAGGCCAGCCGGATGAATCCGCTGGCGGGGCTCAAGCGTATGTTCTCGGTTCAGGCCCTGGTCGAGCTGGTCAAGGCGCTGGCCAAATTCCTGGTGATTCTCGCGGTGGCGCTGGTGGTGCTTGCCGTGGATCAGGACGATTTGCTGGCGATCGCCAACGAACCGGTCGAGCCGGCGATTCTGCACAGCCTCACGGTGGTCGGCTGGAGCGCGTTCTGGTTGTCCTGTGGGCTGATCCTGATCGCCGCCGCGGATGTGCCGTTCCAGCTGTGGAGTCACAAGCAGAAGCTGATGATGACCAAGCAGGAAGTGCGCGACGAATACAAGGACACCGAGGGCAAGCCCGAGGTCAAGGGGCGTATTCGTCAGCTGCAGCGCGAGATGGCCGAACGCCGGATGATGCAGGCCGTGCCGCAGGCCGACGTGGTGATCACCAACCCGACGCACTTCGCCGTGGCGCTCAAGTACGACCCGGAGAAGGGGGGCGCGCCGATGTTGCTGGCCAAGGGCGGCGACTTCCTGGCGTTGAAGATCCGCGAGATTGCCCAAGAACATCAGGTGATGGTGCTGGAGTCGCCGGCGCTGTCGCGGGCCGTGTACTACTCCACCGAGTTGGACCAGGAAATTCCTGCCGGCCTGTACCTGGCAGTCGCCCAGGTTCTGGCTTACGTCTATCAGTTGCGCCAGTACCGCGCCGGCAAGGGCAAACGCCCTGGACCGCTACCGGATCTGCCGATCCCTGCGGACCTGCGTCGCGACGAATAGAGGCATCTGCTGGCGGCTGGGCCGCAACGGAGGTTGGTAACCTGGATGAAATCCGGGATAGGTCCAGCCAACCCCGGATTGCGTCCGGGCTGCGAAACTTGAGCATCTTCTGAGCGACCGGCTCATTTCTGGAACGCTTCTTGCCAATACCCCTTTCAGGACGCACTTTCGCGTCAAAAGATTGAATGGCTCGAGGTAGGGACGTGGCAGTAGATCGCGCACAGTTAATCGGTGATGTCCGCAGCAATCTGGCGGGCTTGCGTCACGGCAACCTGGGTATTCCCTTGCTGCTGCTGGTCATGCTCGGCATGGTCATGCTGCCGATCCCGGCGTTTCTGCTCGACGTGCTGTTCACCTTCAGCATTGCGCTGTCGATCGTCGTGCTGCTGGTCAGTATCTATGCGCTGCGCCCGCTCGACTTCGCGGTGTTTCCCACCATCCTGCTGGCTGCGACGCTGCTGCGCCTGGCGCTGAACGTGGCCTCGACGCGCGTCGTGTTGCTCAATGGTCATGATGGCCATGGGGCCGCTGGCCAGGTGATCCAGGCGTTCGGTGAGGTGGTGATCGGCGGCAACTACGTCGTCGGTATCGTGGTGTTCGCCATTTTGATGATCATCAACTTCGTGGTGGTCACCAAGGGTGCCGGGCGTATTTCCGAGGTGAGTGCGCGCTTTACCCTCGACGCCATGCCTGGCAAGCAGATGGCCATCGACGCCGACCTCAACGCCGGTCTGATCGATCAGGCTGAAGCCAAGAAGCGCCGCTCGGAAGTAGCCCAGGAAGCAGACTTCTACGGCTCGATGGACGGTGCCAGCAAGTTCGTTCGTGGCGATGCCATCGCCGGCCTGCTGATCCTGTTCATCAACCTCATCGGTGGTATCGCCATCGGCGTGCTGCAGCACCAACTGGCCTTTTCCGACGCCGGCAAGGTCTACACCCTGCTGACCATCGGTGACGGCCTGGTGGCGCAGATTCCTTCCCTGTTGCTGTCCACCGCGGCTGCGGTGATGGTGACCCGCGTTTCCACCTCCGAGGACATGGGCGCCCAGGTCAACCGGCAGATGTTCGCCTCGCCGCGCGCTCTGGCCGTGGCTGCGGCGATCATGATTGCCATGGGCCTGGTGCCGGGCATGCCGCATTTCTCCTTTATCAGCCTGGGCCTGGTGGCCGCCGGTGGCGCCTACTGGATCGCCCATCGCCAGCGCAAGATCAAGGAGGAAGAGGTCAAGGAGGTTCAGCGTCAGCAGGAGCTGATTCCGGCGCAGAAGGCGCAGGAGGTCAAGGAGCTGGGTTGGGACGACGTGACGCCGGTCGATATGGTCGGCCTGGAAGTCGGCTATCGCCTGATCCCGTTGGTCGATCGTAACCAGGGCGGCCAGTTGCTGGCGCGGATCAAGGGCGTACGCAAGAAGCTGTCCCAGGAGATGGGCTTTCTCATGCCGTCGGTACACATCCGCGACAATCTTGACCTGGCGCCCAATGCCTATCGTTTGACGCTCATGGGCGTCAGCGTCGCCGAAGCCGAGGTCTACCCGGACCGCGAGCTGGCGATCAACCCCGGCCAGGTGTTCGGCCCGCTCAATGGCATCGCCGCCAAAGATCCGGCGTTCGGTCTGGAAGCGGTGTGGATCGACCCCAGCCAGCGCGACCAGGCGCAATCGCTGGGTTACACCGTGGTCGATGCCAGCACCGTGGTCGCTACCCACTTGAATCAGATCCTGCACAAGCATGCCCACGAGCTGCTCGGGCATGAGGAAGTGCAGCAGCTCATGCAGCTGCTGGCCAAGAGCTCGCCGAAGCTGGCCGAAGAGCTGGTGCCGGGGCTGGTGTCGCTGTCGACGCTGCTCAAGGTGTTGCAGGCGCTGCTGCAGGAACAGGTACCGGTGCGCGACATCCGCACCATCGCCGAGGCCATCGCCAACGTTGCACCCAAGAGTCAAGATCCCGCCGCCATGGTCGCTGCCGTTCGCGTGTCGCTGGCTCGCGCAATCGTGCAAAGCATTGTGGGACTAGAGCCGGAGCTGCCTGTGATCACCCTTGAGCCAAGGTTGGAACAGATTTTGCTGAACAGTCTGCAGAAGGCCGGTCAGGGCAGCGAGGATGGCATCCTCCTCGAACCTGGCATGGCCGAGAAGCTGCAGCGTTCCTTGGTGGAAGCGGCGCAGCGCCAGGAAATGCTCGGCAAGCCGGTGATTCTGCTGGTGGCCGGGCCGGTCCGGGCGATGCTGTCGCGCTTCGCGCGGCTGGCGGTACCCAGCATGCACGTGCTGGCGTACCAGGAAATTCCGGACAACAAGCAGGTCACCATAGTCGCTACGGTTGGCCAGAACTGAGGTAAAGGGTCATGCAGGTCAAACGCTTCTTCGCCGCCGATATGCGGACCGCCATGAAACTGGTGCGTGACGAATTGGGCGCCGATGCCTCGATCATCGGCAATCGTCGCGTTGTCGGCGGCGTTGAGTTGACTGCTGCGCTGGATTACCAGGCGCCTGTCCCGGTGCGCCCGAACCCGGCGCTGGAGGCCGAGCTGCGCAAGACCCAGGCACGCATTGCCAGTGCTCATGCCGAGCTGACCGCCGGGCCTGAACAGGACGCGGGCAAGGACCGTCAACTCTTTGCCAATGAGTCGTTGCTGGCGCCCGAGCTGCCGGCGACTCCGGTCAAGCCGCAGCGTCCGGTCGAGGTCGCTGCGCCTGCGGCGCCGGCCGTCGATCCGCGTGCGCTGGATGCCATGCGCTTCGAACTCAACGGCCTGCGCGAGCTGATCGAGGTGCAGCTGGGCTCCATCGCCTGGGGCCAATTGCAGAATCGCCGTCCGCAGCAGGCCAACCTGTGGCGTCGCCTGCAGCGTATGGGGCTGTCTGCCGAATTGTCGCAGGCGCTGCTGGGCAAGGTTGCTGGCGTGGCCGAGCCGCGTCAGGCCTGGCGCATGTTGCTGGCGCATCTGGCGCATGCGATCCAGACGCCCAAGGTCGAGCCGCTGGAAGAGGGCGGGGTGATCGCCCTGGTCGGCCCCGCCGGCATGGGCAAGACCACTACGCTGGCCAAGCTGGCCGCACGCTATGTGCTTAAGTACGGCGCGCAGCAGGTCGCTCTGGTTAGCATGGACAGCTTTCGTATCGGCGCGCAGGAGCAACTCAAGACCCTGGGGCGTATCCTGGGTGTGTCGGTGACCCAGATCGATCCCGGTCAGTCTCTGTTGCAGGCCCTGGCGCCGCTGGCCAAGAAACGCGTGGTGCTGGTCGATACCGCAGGCCTGCCGGCTAACGATCCGGCGCTGCGTCTGCAACTGGAGAGCCTGGCCTCGGCACGCATCAAGGCGAAGAATTATCTGGTACTGGCGGCAACCAGTCAGAGCCAAGTGCTCAAGGCCGCCTACCATAGTTATAAGCGTTGTGGCCTCGCAGGCTGCATACTGACGAAACTGGACGAAGCTGCGAGCCTGGGTGAGGTTTTGGGTCTGGCTATCGGCCAGCAACTGCCGGTAGCCTATGTGACGGACGGGCCGCGGATCCCTGACGATCTGCAAGTGCCGCGCAGCCATCAGCTGGTCAGCCGTGCCGTAGGGCTGCAGGCGGCAGAGGAACCGAGTGAAGACGCCATGGCGCAGATGTTCGCCGGCCTTTACCACAACCCGGCGCAGCGGGCCGGCTGAAACAGCGAGATGTTGCACCCTCCCGCGCAGTTGGCGCGGGAGTGAACGGCCTGATGGCCAAGTCGAAGTTAGACAAGGTGTAAAGAGAACATGGGTATGCATCCCGTACAGGTGATCGCGGTGACCGGCGGCAAAGGTGGCGTCGGCAAGACCAATGTGTCGGTGAATCTGTCCATGGCCCTGGCCGATCTCGGCCGCCGGGTGATGCTGATGGACGCCGACCTGGGCCTGGCCAATGTCGACGTGCTGCTGGGTTTGGCGCCCAAGCGCACGCTGGCCGATGTCATCGCGGGCGAATGCGATCTGCGTGATGTCCTGCTGCAGGGGCCGGGGGGCATCCGTATCGTGCCGGCCGCGTCCGGTACGCAGAGCATGGTCAGCCTCACCCCGATGCAGCACGCCGGCCTGATCCAGGCGTTCAGCGATATCAGCGAAAATCTTGACGTGCTGGTGATCGACACCGCCGCCGGTATCGGCGATGCGGTGGTCAGCTTCGTTCGCGCGGCGCAGGAGATCCTCGTGGTGGTATGCGACGAGCCCACTTCGATCACCGACGCCTACGCGCTGATCAAGTTGCTCAACCGCGATCACGGCATCAGCCGCTTCCGCGTCCTGGCCAACATGGCGCATAGCCCGCAGGAAGGACGCAATCTCTTTGCTAAGCTGACCAAGGTGACGGATCGCTTCCTTGACGTCGCCCTGCAGTACGTTGGCGCCGTGCCCTACGATGAGTGTGTGCGTAAAGCCGTGCAGAAACAGCGCGCAGTCTATGAAGCCTTCCCTCGATCCAAGTGCGCTCTGGCGTTCAAGGCGATAGCTCAGAAGGTTGACACCTGGCCGCTGCCGGCCAATCCCCGTGGCCATCTGGAGTTTTTCGTCGAGCGTCTGGTGCAGCAACCGACCGCAGACTCGGCTGTATGACAGCAGCCTCTGGACTTCGCATGTACAACAAGGCTCAGGCGCAGGACTCCCAGCACCAGTTGATCGAGCGTTATGCTCCGCTGGTCAAGCGTATCGCCTACCACCTGCTGGCACGCCTGCCAGCCAGTGTGCAGGTCGATGATCTCATCCAGGCCGGCATGATCGGCCTGCTCGAAGCCTCGCGTAAATATGACTCTGGCAAAGGTGCCAGTTTCGAGACCTTCGCGGGCATTCGCATTCGCGGCTCCATGCTCGATGAGGTGCGCAAGGGCGATTGGGCGCCGCGTTCGGTGCACCGCAACAGCCGCATGGTCAGCGATGCCATTCGCGCCGTTGAGGCCAGAACCGGGCGCGACGCTAACCATCAGGAGGTTGCGGCCGAACTCCGATTGAGTCTGGAAGCTTAATACGGCATTCTTGTCGACTCCTTGTGCAGGCGTCTGTTCCGCTTCGACGAACTATCGCATGACGGCGTGCCTGGCGGGTTGCGCGAACCCGCCGTACGAAGAAACCTCCACCCTTCGCGGGCCCTCCAACCCGAACGGCTCCCGGCGCCCCCGCCAGATACCCTCCCCGCGCTGCAGGG